>JAHIVM010000355.1 GCA_018816665.1 Candidatus Zixiibacteriota bacterium | reverse complement strand
CGATCCGTCCTCTCTCGACGGTTTCATATTGCATCCCAACTCACCCAACCCACTCAATTCGGTGACATCGGTCTGCGTGGCGCTTCCCGAGAGCGGCCACGTGTCTCTGGAGGTCACCGATCTGCTGGGGCGGCGGGTTGCTGTTTTGCACGACGGACCTTTGGCGGACGGGGAAACGTGCTTTGAGTGGCAGGCGACCGTCTCAAGCGGTGTGTACTTCTGCCGCGCACGATACGGCGACCGTTTGCGTGCCACAAAAATGCTTGTAATCAAGTAGGCCGCCCACAGTCGCGGCCCCGTCGCCCGTAGTCGCCTTCTCTAACATTGAAACGAATCAGCATGAATGGTGTTGCAGAATCTAATGAAACACGCACGCGTACTGGTAATCGGCGCCGGGGGGTATATCGGCAGGCAGTTGGTGCCGCAACTCGTGAAACAAGGTCATGTCGTGAGGTGCCTGGTCCGCGATCCTGAGAGGATCACAGGAACCTCCTGGTATCGTGATGTTGAAGTCTTCGAGGGCGATGTCCTTGCCCCGGCTTCCTTGCCACCGGCGTTTCATGCTGTCGATATTGTGTATTACCTCGTTCATTCCATGAGCAACCCCGAAGGTGATTTCGCGAGTCTGGATCGCGAGGCCGCCGCCAATGTCGGTGATGTCGCCCACAACACAGGCGTGAAGCGGATTGTGTACCTTGGCGGTCTGGGTAAACGCGGCAAGGAGCAGTCGCTCCACCTGAAGAGCCGTCACGAGGTAGGGGACATGCTGCGGCAATCGGGGGTCCCCGTAACCGAGTTTCGGGCAGCCGTAATTATCGGGTCAGGGAGTGTATCGTTTGAGATGATTCATCACCTGACCAATCGCCTGCCGGTAATGATTTGTCCCCGCTGGGTGATCACCCGGACCCAGCCGATCGGCGTCGACGATGTCATTGCGTATCTTGGTGCCGCCGCCGACCTGTCGAAAGACAGTGATAGAGTAGTTGATATCGGCGGACCCGAAGTGCTTACCTACCGCGACATGATGTTAACTGTCGCCAGGGTGTTGGGATTGCGGCGATGGCTGCTGAAAGTTCCGGTGCTTACCCCCCGGTTGTCATCGTACTGGGTGGGTTTGGTGACGCCGATACCGATAAAAATATCTCGAGCGCTCATAGAGGGGCTCCGTCACGAGACAGTGTGCGAGAACGAGTTCGCCGGCAGACTGTTTGGTGTGGCACCCGCATCTTTTGAGGTCGCCGTGCGTCGGGCTCTGGATGCGGTACTACCGGACGAAATGGTCCCCGGACAGCGCGACGGTCTCTCGGTTATCCAACACATTGAACCGTCGCACATCCTGATCGATCGGCGACAGTTGACTGTCAGTGCTCGAGCCCCGGAAGTGTTTAGGACAATGGAGTGTATCGGCGGAACCAACGGCTGGTATTACGGCACCTGGCTGTGGGAAATCCGCGGACTCATCGATGAGTTGATTGGCGGGGTGGGACTTCGACGGGGGCGGCGCGATGCCTCGAGCCTGACGGTGGGCGACGCTCTCGATTTCTGGCGCGTGACTGAACTCGAACCGGGGAAGAGGCTGCTGCTGAGAGCCGAGATGAGAGTGCCCGGCAAGGCCTGGCTTGAGTTTCAGGTGGAAGCAATCGATTCTGAGACCAGCATAATGACACAAACGGCCCGCTTTTACCCCCGCGGCGTATTCGGCCTGGCCTACTGGTATGGCGTCTATCCTGTTCATGTGATGGTATTTAGGGGTCTGGCCTCAGCGCTCGCACGGCGCGCAGAGCAGAGCAGCCGCCGACCGCGGGCGCTACAATGAAGCAGTTGCATTTGTGATTCGTCGTACGATTTCCCTTGACAATAAGGAGTAATAGGTATAGTATTACACTATCAAGTATGTGAATACTGTGTTTTGTGAAAAAAATCACAAAACGTTGCGAGGGAACGTCAATGGCCACCTGTGTATTGTCGATGGCGAACCTGCAGTCACTACTGGACATGTTGTCCGATCAGGGACACGAGATACTCGGTCCTACGGTTCGCGATGGGGCTGTCACCTGCGATCATCTTCACTCCATTCAGGATTTGCCAATCGGCTTATATGAAGTGCAATCCGGCGGGCACTACCGGCTGAAAGGTACCGGGAGCGGTTCGCTGTTTTCGTACACCACGGGACCCCAGTCCTGGAAGCGCTTTCTTCTCCCACCCGAACGGGATTTTCTGGAGATCCAGACCCACAAGCGGGAGGTTGTGGTTTCGACTGACACAGCCCCTCCGCAACCAATGGCGTTTTTTGGGGTTCGCGCCTGCGACATGGCCGCCCTGGAGCGGCTCGATAAGGTGCTGTCCGACGGACCGTATCAGGCGTCGCATTACAAAAAGCGGCGGGACCGGACCGTGGTGATTGCCGTGAACTGCACCAGGGCGGGGGATACCTGCTTCTGTGCTTCCATGCAAACGGGACCGCGTGTGACAGGCGGTTTTGATATTCTGCTGACCGAGTTGGTTGCCTCCGACGGTCCGTACTGCCTGGCCGAGGCGGGTACCGGTCGGGGCGAGGACTTGCTGGCAGCCCTGGATGCGACGGAGGCCTCGGAGGACCAGGTACGGGAGGCCGATGAAGCCGTGAAGCAGGCGGCGGATTCGATGGGACGGTCAATCACAACAGACAATCTGCCCGATATACTGAAAGCATCGCTCGATGATCCTCAGTGGGAGAAGATTGCATCGCGCTGTCTCAGCTGCGGTAATTGCACCATGGTTTGCCCGACCTGTTTTTGCAGTACCACCGAAGATACTACCGACCTGAGCGGGAGTACGGCGCGGCGAATTCAGCGCTGGGACTCCTGTCACACGGTCGAGTTCACCTATATTCACGGGGGGAGTATCAGGACCAGTGTGATGTCCCGATATCGGCAATGGATGATGCACAAGCTGGCGTACTGGCCGGAGCAGTTCGGCAGTTTCGGTTGTGTTGGCTGCGGGCGGTGCATTACCTGGTGTCCCACCGGTATAGATATTACTGAAGAGGCGGGAAGATTTCGCGAGAAGGCAGCGAGGTAAGAACTATGGAAAACCTTGGACGGATTTTGAGCGAGCACCCCTTTCTTGCCGGCATGAGTGATGATCAGCTTGCCCTGCTAGTGGGGTGCGCATCCAATGTGGCGTTCCAGCCGGGTGAGTTTATCATCCGGGAGGGCCAGCCGGCCGACAGTTTCTACTTCATCCGACACGGGCTGGTGCAGATTGAGTCACACGTACCGCAATCGGGCCCCCTGATAATCCGGACCAGACAGGCCGGCGAGGTGCTTGGCTGGTCCTGGCTGGTGCCGCCGTATCGATGGCACTTTGATGCCCGGGCGTGCGAAGCCACCCGGGCGATCGCCATGGACGGCAAGTGCCTGCGTCAAAAATGCGAGACGGATCATGATCTGGGATATGAAATCATGAAACGATTCTCCGTAATCATTGCCGAGCGTCTCGAGGCGACCCGGCTGCAACTGATGGATATCTATGGCAACAGCGCGTCCCACTAGATCGGTATCGGCTGATCGCGAGAGCGATGCGATGACCACGCACCCGTTCACGATCAGG
>JAHIVM010000354.1 GCA_018816665.1 Candidatus Zixiibacteriota bacterium | reverse complement strand
GCCCTTGAAGTCCTTCTTCTGCATGGGCAGCAACTTGTCCAGGGCGGCCTGGCGTTCCTCGGTGGTGTCGGCCAGGATCATTCTCTGCACGATCGGAATGCGTTCCTCGGCAAAAAACATGTGTTCAGTGCGACAGAGTCCGATACCCTGGGCTCCGAACTGGATCGCCTTCTGAGCGTCTCTCGGAATGTCGGCATTGGTCCGGACTTCCAGGACGCGGATCTCATCGGCCCACATCATCAGTTCACCAAACTCGGCTGATAACTCGGGTTCCGTGGTGGCGATCTGTCCGAGCATGACTTCGCCGGTGGAACCGTTCAGGGTGATAACCTCGCCTTCCTTGATTGTCAATTTGCCGACCTGGAAGCGCTTTTTCTCGGCGTTGACGCGAATGGCTTCGCACCCGGAAACACAGCACTTGCCCATGCCGCGGGCCACCACGGCGGCGTGTGACGTCATCCCGCCACGGGCGGTGAGAATACCGGCAGCGGCATTCATGCCCTCGATATCATCGGGATTGGTTTCTTCGCGCACCAGAATCGTCGGCACCTTGCCGGCGGCCTTGACTACATCCTCGGCGGTGAAATACACTTTGCCGTATGCGGCACCGGGTGACGCCGCCAATCCCTTGGCGATTACATCGTAAGTAGCGGTCGGATCAAGGCACGGGTGCAGTAACTGGTCAATCTGGGCGGGATCGATACGCATCAGGGCATCTTCCTTGGAGATCAACTTCTCTTTCACCATATCGACAGCGATTTTGATGGCTGCCTGCACAGTGCGCTTGCCGGTCCGAGTCTGGAGCATGAACAGTTCACCTTCTTCGATGGTGAACTCAAAGTCCTGGACATCGCGATAGTGGTTCTCCAGACGCGACGTAATACTCTTCAACTGCTTGAAAATCGCCGGCATATCGGTTTCAAGCTCCGCTATCGGCTGCGGAGTGCGGACACCCGCCACAACATCTTCGCCCTGGGCATTGACCAGGAACTCGCCGTAGAAGACGTTTTCACCTGTGCCGGGATCGCGGGTGAAGCCCACACCCGTTCCGGAATTGTTGCCCATGTTGCCGAACACCATGGCCTGTACGTTGACGGCGGTGCCGAGGTCGGAGGGAATGTTGTTCAGACGCCGGTATGAGATGGCGCGCGGATTGTTCCAACTGCGGAATACGGCCGAAATTGACATGCGCAACTGCGTATACGGATCATCCGGGAACGGTTCACCCGATTTCCGTTTCACAATCTGCTTGAACTTTTTGATAATGTCTTTCAGATCATTCGGTTGCAGGGAACTGTCCTGGCGAATGCGGCGGTCTTTCTTCTTTTTGGTGATCACCTCTTCGAAGACATCCTTGTCGATACCCAGCACCACATTGCCGAACATCGAGATAAAGCGGCGATAATTGTCCAGCGCGAACCGCTCGTTGCCGGATCGAGCTGTCATGCCCTTGAGAGTATCTTCGTTCAACCCAAGATTCAGCACGGTGTCCATCATGCCGGGCATGGAGAATTTGGCGCCCGAGCGCACCGACACCAGCAGCGGACTCTCCGCATCGCCGAATTTCTTGCCGGTCAGCTTCTCGAGCCTCTCCATTTGCGTCTCAAGTTCCTTATCAATAGCCTTCGGGATTTGCATACCGGCTTCGTAATACAAATGACACACATCAGTGGTAATGGTAAATCCCGGCGGGACCGGAATGCCCGCATTGACCATTTCCGCTATATTGGCGCCCTTTCCGCCCAAAAGGTCTTTCATTTCGGCGCTGCCGTCAGCCTTGCCCCCGCCGAAAAAGTAGTAGTACTTTTCGGATTTGGCAGGGCTGTCCGTCTTGGTCCTGGATGCCGACTTGGCCTTGGTGGCCGCCTTCTTGCGACCCGTCGTTGCTTTGGTGGCCGACATATTATCTCCTTATTTGAAAACGACTTATGTGCATAGCATTCACCGTCGGCAAAGATTACCATAATGTGAAGGGAAGGCAAGAAAAAAAGGCGGTTATGCCGCTTGTTTTTCGACATAACCGCCAAACTTGGTGAGAGCTGTGACAGCGAACGTCACATCGTGAACATCCTCTCCCCCCTGATAATCTTTTCGAGCATTTTCAGGGTCTTCTCAACCGGGGCGTGCATAAGATCCGCAGTGTTGAACGTCGTGCGTACCACTTCGCGAGGAGCGATCAGGTCGTTCTTGCCACGACCGGCGCGCGCCTTCTTCTTATGCGTCAAGTTGTACTGACGCTGATACTCTTTTGCCTTTTCCTTGTGCATCTGGTAGTACCGTCGTTGATACTCTCGTCGCGCCTCGGCAGTCGAAAGCCGGGACCTGCCTGTGGACGGTCCAGCCTTCTCGTCAGTCTCAGTGGTGTGTATTCCGGCCTGGGCGGAATCCCTGGTCCGAGCCATTACGCCACCTCACTTTCCCTGTGTTTGACGTTGCTACCCTTTTTGAAAACTCGCGCAGCGAATTGGTTCCTCAACCAACCCTACCATAGGAAAAACTTGCCTGTATGTCAAGAAAAAAGTTGACATAATTCGAAAACATTGCGTCTAATTTTCGACAAATTAAGCAGTTAACGACAGGACGAAAAACGACGATTTGTAACAGTAATCGTCTCAGCAGATTACGGCCACACCACCGACCCCCTACAGGTCCACTTTATGGAAATAGTCAACACTCTGGAGGTTGCCCGCCTGTTCCGCAATGTCGGCACTTGTTATACCCGAGCCCCACTCTATTCTACGTAAGTGAACCCGGTTTCGAAACAGAAAAAACCCGCTCCGGCCTCCCGGAGCGGGTTTTTGTCGCCTTATTATGGATCGGCCGGCCTATTTGGCGGGTGTCCCCTTATCACGCAGATGAGTCACCAGTTCGTACACAATGTACGCCAGGATCATCAGCAGGAAGCCATAAAACACGATTGGGAATCCCGCGTTGTACTGCGCATTGCTCGAGTCGACGGCAGGCTGCATCCAGCTCAGATGCAGGAACTGAAGGCGCTGAATGAACAGTGAGATACGGGCCATGACCGTGAATCCGAACGATGAGCCGAAGCCAATCATCAGGATCCAGATACCGAACTTGGCTACTCCCCCGAAAACGCCGGTATGGGCTTTCGAGAAGAAGAAGTAGATCAGGGCCGACACGGCACCCACAAACACGATCAACTGGGACAGTCCGGACATGGTGTCGAGCAGGTTGAAGCCGCTGAGCCCAAAAAAACCGTCCCACTCGATTTTCACCATCATGGCATACAACTGCTTATTGACGCGGTTGGACATTTCCAGCGGGATGGCGATACCGGTGGCAATACCGATGTAGAGCGACATCGGCCAGCGTGATATCCAGCCCCACTTCTGCGAAAAGCGGGTCCACATCAGCATACCGAGAATGGCCGGTATGATGTACCACCACTCATCGGAGTTCAGCCAGAGGACATACCAGTCACCATCGGCCAGCTTCTGGAACAGGTTGGTCACCAGTCCGTTGTGCCAGAGGATGATCACGAAATAGCCCGCCGACACACCCACCACCAGGTGTTCCGCGATTTTATAAAACGGATTGTCCTTGTACAGGAACGAAAACGTCGCCAGCGTCACAAAGGCAGCGAAGGTGGTCCACAAAAAAGTAGTAAAATCCATGACTACATCTCCTCCACCCGTTTGCGCCTGCGGCGATCCCAGAAGTACCCGACATTGCCGGCGACAATGAAGAGAATAATCACCATGTGCGCGTAGAGCTGGGGTCTCATGCCGTCTTTGGCAAGGCCGGCATTGTCCGCCATTTCCTCATACTGCGCCGCGCCGAGAAGGCCGCCCATAATACCAAACACCTGGCCGGAGCCGAGATAAGGATAGTACTGGGCGGTCATGACGCCGGTGAGTCCCAGGGCCAGCGGGAAGTTGAACCGTCCCTGCCCGTACGAAATCCAGGCGTCGGTAATGTTACCGCCGGAAAGGTCAACCACACAGGCCACCTGATCGTAGTTGATCACACCCTTCATCATCGGTACTGAGTCCAGCGGCGTGCCGTAGTAGTCCGACGGGAACGGGAGGCGGAAGTCCTGCCCCATGGCAAGGATCACCAGTGCGTAGTACGGTTTGTACCCCAGGAAGCAGTAGTCGACG
>JAHIVM010000353.1 GCA_018816665.1 Candidatus Zixiibacteriota bacterium | reverse complement strand
GAGGATGTCTTGCTGGCCGTTTATGCCGACACCGCAAAGAGACTTCGGATTCGGCTGGGGTACCGCATATTGGAGGGCGGCGCCGACAACGATGAAGTCTACAGCTTTGCGCTCGTGCACTACCTGTCGGCCGGATTGACCTGGCGGATATGAAGCCGCGATGATATGATGTTGTAAGTAAGGCGCATATCCGGGTGGAAGACCGATGTCTGCCACCCGGTGATCGTTCACTTTCGCCGGTGTCAGGCGTGCGCGGCAATTCGAGGGACCGATCCAAGCAACCGCTTGACCATGATGATAAATACTCCCGTCAGCAGAATATTCAGCGCCAGCGAGAGAGCCGCCACGGTGACCATTGTACCACCGATTCCGTAGCCGAGAGAAATGATCAGCACGCCGGCACCTACCTCACCGCGCGGCCACATGCCGATACAAATGGCCAGCCGCTCTTTCCAGTGGGCTTCCTTGCGGTAGACGAACAGGGGGAACATCTTGCCGAGGTTCGCCAGCGCCGTAACAATCACGACATGCCAGCCAATCGTCTGCCAGCTTGCGTCGCCCAAGGCAACCAGTGGCATGGACAGACCGACGAGCACCATGAAGGCCGCTGAAACGATCGTTGTTACCCTCTGCTCCTGCGGACTTTCAGGACCTTCCTGATGACCTTCGCGGGCATCATCGGTATGGGGGTCGTGACCCGCCGGTCGAGCCATCATGCAGCCCAGCACGAACGCGGGCAGGAGGACCTCGATGTGAATGGGGACAACATCGTTGATCCCTTTGCTGGCTTTGTAGATCACTTCAGAGACGAAAGCGATACCGACGGCATAGGTCATCACCCACGGCCAGGAGATGGGGATGCGTATTTTGTGGAGGAACTTCCAGGCCAGCCAGAGCTGGACAACCATAATCACGATAATCACACCCAGTTGCCAGCGCAGGCCGACAATCAGCATTTTCAGCGGAATCATGAGCAGCACGGTATCGAGATCGTCGAAAATCGCCAGGATGCGTACTTTGCGGAAAAACCAGGTGGCCGACAATCCAGCCGCCGCCAGCATGGAAAACAACACGCCTGCCGAGGTTGGCGCCGCAAACCGTCCGGCCAGCAGGGCGGCGGTCCAGGTATCGTACGAGCCCCATAGTGATGAATCAAAGAAGGCAAAAGCGAAATACACCGCACACAGAATCCACGGGAAGGCGGCCGCAGTGGCCGCCACGAGGTAGTCAAAGCCGTAGCTGCCGAGGCGCGAGCGGTCAATCTCAAACTCGTAACCGACATGGATCATGATGAACGCCAGCATGATCATGGTGAGAATCCGCACCGACTCCCTGGCCAGTTGCGTATCGCCCAGCAGGCTCTCCAGATACTGCGATGCCGCCAGGCCGATTACGAGCAGCACGGAAAACAGCAGTACTTTTCTCATTGACGATCTCCATCATTGGGCTGCGGTCGATTCCCGAGCGCGCGAATCGACAGAATCACTATAGTTGTAATCAATATGGGGAATCCAACTATGGCAAGTTCAGTTTTGTAGTTGCTGAGGATGGAGTCTGACGAACTGCGGAAGTACAGAAGCAGAGCGTACACCAGGTAGTATACCAGAAAGAGCAACCCTTCCGACCTTGATATGCGATGGCTGCTCACGAATATGGGCAGGCAGGCAACCACTGTCAGCAGCATGACCGGAATGTCCACCGATATCGCCTCACTCGCCACGGGCAGGGCCGAGGTGTGCAGCAGGGCCATGGTCGCCGGGATCGCAACGACATTAAACAGGCAGCTACCCAACACATTGCCCACCGCCAATTCGTGCTCATGCCGGCGGATGGCGGCCAGGGTGGTGGCGATTTCGGGAAGGGAGGTCCCGACGGCAACAATGGTGAGACCGATAACGAACTCACTCATGCCGAAACCGGCGGCAAGACTGACCGCCCCGGCCACCATCCAGCGCGACGCTACCATTAGCAGGACAATGCTCACGAGCGTCAGGGATAGCGATATGGCAAGTTGTCGACCGGTGACTGGCGCGCGCAGTCGATCGGACTCGAGGGCGGGGACGGCTTCAAGATCGCCGGGACGTCGCGACACGTAAATGAGATAGCCGACCAGAATCAGCAGCAGAGCCAGGGATTCGGCAGTATTAATGAAGCCGTCCCGAGCAAAGAGGAAAAAGAGCGTGCAGGTGGCCAGCAATATGGGAACGTCACGTCGGATAGTCGGTCTCGTGATTAGCACGGGGCGGATTAGCGCGGCCAGACCGAGCACAAAGAGTATATTGAAGATATTGCTTCCGACGATATTGCCGAGACCGACATCGGCCGTCCCTCTCATCAGTCCGGAAATGCCTACGGCCAGTTCGGGGGCGCTGGTGCCAAAGGCCGCTACCGTAAGGCCGATGAACATACTGGACCGGCCAAAATAGCCGGCCAGCTTCACGGCGTTGCGGACCAGCAGGTCGGCACTGCCCAGAAGCAGAATCAACCCAACCACAAACAGCAGGTAGTCTGGCAGCAACTCTGTCATCTCCGATCAACAAACGGTACACCAGTGAGTTCCCTGGTGACAATAGAACCGGCTTCCCCCGTACATCCTCAGTGGGCTCAACAGGGTGGCATGTTTCCGGGCTCATCGGCGGCCTCAGGTCTTTAGGCTGACGCACGAATCAGAATGGCAAGTAGACACACAGAAGAACCCGTGGCAACAAAATTCCTCGGCCACTTCACTCGAGCACAATAGTGATTGTGAATGCCACTGTCTGGTGTTGTCGTCGCAAACAAACCGGGAGATTCTGAGCCGACGGCGTATCATCGCTGACCAGAACTCGCCTGCACAGGGAATCCGAACAGCCTGACAACAGACAGATGGATTTCGTGCGTACTCAGAAAGAGTAGACAAATTCATCGTGCGGACAGCCATTTGCGGAACTGACCGGTGGACAGGGTGTGTTAGAGAAACATGGGGATTGGAACCGGGTTACTGCTGTTTTTGCTCCTGTCTGCTCATGTGGATCAGGGTGAAGGGACACCGATGTCACGGGAGAGAGATTCTGTCCACATCATCGTTGATTTCGCCGACACGGCCGAGATTGATCGATGGGTGACGGTTAATGACAATGTCATGGGAGGCGTTTCAGAAGGCCGGGCCTCTCTTGCTGAAGATGGTAACATGCTGTTCTCCGGCTCAATCTCATTTGAGAACAATGGCGGCTTTGCGTCCATTCGCGCGCGGCTGGAGGATTCTGATCTCGGAAAGTACGAGGGTTTTCGAATTCGAGTCAAGGGTGACGGACGGATCTACCAGTTCAGAGTTCGAGTCGATGGCGATTCGGACGGTATCGCCTTTAAACAGGATTTTGCAACCACTGCCGATACCTGGATTGACATCGATCTGCCGTTTGCATATTTCCTGCCGACCTATCGCGGCAGAAATCTGCAGGGCGTGAAACCTCTCAATGCGACTGACATCGGGCAGATAGGGTTCCTGATAGCAGATAGGACGGCCGGGCCGTTCAGCCTGATTGTGGACAAGATCACGGCCTACCAACTGATAGCACCAGTCGACATGTAGTCAGAGTGCGCGTGATGCCTGGTTTAAGGCTGACACACTTTTCCGGCAGTCCCTCCCGATCAATCTTCCCGATTCTCGGAAGGCGCCCACTGGCGCACTTTCTGGAAGGAGTCAACCAGATAGAAACGCGCTATGCTGACTTCAAAAAGGGCGGTTGTCGGTGTATCCAGAAACGACTGCAGTTGCGGATGACGGGTCAGGAGCAGCTGTGCCGGTTCCGAAAACTCTGTTTCGCGCGGAATTTCACTGGCTTTGCCGGTAGCGGTGAAAGCCTCAATCCGCATTAAGTCACCCGGACAATCAACTTGATTATTCACCACCAGAGCAACATTCGGGCACTCAGTCAGAAGCCGATACTTGCGCGTTGCTATGGGTGTTGAGAACACGAAACTGCTGAGATCCGGGGAAAAGGCGAAAGCCACCATCGAGCCATATGGCTGATCGTTCGCCTGAGTGCATAGTACACCGTACAACTGACCGTGCGCAAGAAGATGAAGGCGCTGTTTTGTTGAAGAGGACTTCTCATCGGTCTTTTCGTCTTTGCCCGTAAGACCTACGATCGGTTTGTCACGTTCGTTCATTGTTCTATACACCTCTCCAGTATTTGACAATCCTGTGATCAGCCCGGTTTCACGACAGTCAGCCGATCTGCGACAATATAAGCTCTCTAAGCGCGTCCTGCTTCAGAAAACACGTTGTGATTCCACCACCAGTACGGCCGTCCGGTCGTGGTACGCGAGTAGCCTCAGGATTCCTGGCGAAGGGCTTCCAGAACGGCCCCGGCTGCTGCCAGGCCAGAAAGAGCGGCACCCTCAAGATCCCGCCTGCCGAATCCGTCGCCGGCAAATGCGATTATCTCTGGCATCGCGACCAGCGAATACGTATCGGGGTGTGATTTGGCAGTCCGGCTGTAGCGCCAGCGGTGAACCCGAGTCGACATGGGGTTGGCGGGCAACACGGCTTTGGCCGCGGAGAGAATCCTCGAGACAATCTCGGAGTCGCTGACTTCCCAGTGACTCCGACTGAACTCTGGCGTAGTGAGCAACGTGATGGCTCCGGCTCTTGGAGAAACCCCTTTAGCGAAATTGTCCACCGCCACCACTATGGGACCGTCGACCATATGCACGAAGGTGGACGGAATAATCGGTTCCGACGTGTCATATGCGCACATAACTGCGATACAAGGATCGTATTCGATTGCGGCCAACCGATCAGCCATGTCGGTCGGAAGCTCAATATCGCTCTGATGCACGAGATCAAGGGATTGCGGCATTGGGGGAGTCAAAATGATCGCTCGAGCGGCAACACGGGTGTCATCATCCGATATCACAAGCCACCCCGAGACTTGTGGAACCAGTCTGGTGACGAGAGTACCGGTTCTGATGCTCAGGTCGGCTGCTATTGACTTTGCGAAGGAGCTGATGCCAAGAATACCACTCACGGAACCAGAGCCCGACTTGGATTCATCTGGCGTAGCCGAATGATCACACGGTCGTGCTATCCCTTCTTGCTGCCAGCGCTGAAGGAAAGGCAGTACTTGGGGGTCGGAAAAATTGAGAGACTGCGCTCCGTGATCGAAACGGTAACTGTCCATACGTCGCGTGGCCATTCGGCCGCCGACACTACGCCCCTTGTCCAGTACCAGGGTGGTCAATCCCCCGCGATCCAGCCTCACGGCTGCCATCAGACCGGAGAGTCCAGCTCCGATGACGACAACATCAACGCATTTCCGGACAGTGTCTATGAGCTTATCAGTTGCCATTTCCAGCGACCGTCGACTTTCTCACCGATCCATCGTAATAACAAGTCTTATCCATAATACTAGTAAGACCGCAGTCACAGTTGTTTGGTTCCTTCAACCTTGATTCCGGGGTCAGCTTGAGGTCACCGAAAGGAGTGACAGGGTTGTTGGACGCCAAATCGACAATAGATATGCCCGGATCGGCGCCGGATTGTCCAGCCTGCATTACGGACCAAACGAGTCCACCGACTGTACCGTCAGGTTCAGTATCGTGGATTTCGGTGGGTCTCAGCGTACACCGGACCGTCGGTCGGATATCCTGAGACATTGCTATCGCCTGTCCTGTCATGCTGTTACCGGCCGATTTCTGGTTTGGCACGGATATTGTACTTCGTGACGGCATGAACATTGGCTCTAGTCTGATTCTGGAGGGCAGTTGCCAGAGGGCATCAGTAAGCAACAGCTTACTAACGGAGAGAAGACTGTTGAAATGAACGAACTGGATTGAAAGGCAACCGACCCACAGAGCGGATGCTCAATGGAATGAAAGGAAATCACTATGAAGATCAGAAACACCTTACTGACGGCACTTGCCATCCTTGGATTGGCGATGCTGACCACGCCGGGCCTTCAGGCTCAGACCTGTGATGGTACCGGCTCCCATTTCATCGATCTCGATGGCGACGGGTTTAATGACAACGCCCCGGACCACGACGGTGACGGCATCCCCAACGGTCTTGACGAGGACTGGATCAAAAACGCCGCCGATGGCGACGGTTACCGTAAGGGCAAGCTTGGCGAAAACCAGGGCCTGGGAATGTCCCAGACGAAAGCCATGGCCAAAACCCAGACATTCAATCGCCTTCGGGCTTTTGAGGGATACCTGTTTCAGCAGCGGGTTGGTGCCCTGGGTGGTATGAACGGCATGGGCGCCGGCATTTGTACCGGTGCGGGCAGCACGGCCGGGTCCGGTGTCTGTGACGGTACCGGTACCGGTGGCAGCCAGAATCGCGGCGGAAAGTAGTAGCGTACCTCTTCTTATGACAGACGGGGATGACGGTGTCGAGCCGTCGTCCCTGTTTATAGTATGCCAGGGAAGCGTCAAGGAGAAGTCATGAAACGGTTATTGCCAATCGTGTTGTTTGTCGCCCTGTTACTGGCGGCGGTTCCCGGAATCCAGGCCGGTGTGGTTGCCGAGGCGATTGCCGGCGGGGGATACCAGGAGAACCTCTTCAATGACTCCAGCTCGATCGGTGACAAGTACGCCTCATTCGGCACCAACGTAAAATACTATCCGTCGTCATCGGTTCAGCTCGCGGGTGCCGCTCAATACAATGCGTATGCCACGTACGGCGATTTGTCCAATCTCGCCGCGGAGGCATCGGCAACCGTTATTCCCACCCCGGCATCGTCGGCCCTGACGCTGGCCCTCAGGGGACGGCTGGCTCTGCGGAAGTTTGGCGCCGGTTACCAACTGTACGATCAGCTGGGAAGCACGGCAGGTGCCAACCTGAGCTATCGCCTGACGTCGCGTTTGCATCTGCAGTCATCAACGTCGTACGGCTGGAGCAGCTACACCAACGCCGACTATGGGTCGAGCCGGAATATCGACGCGTCTGCCGGTATTCACGCGACACTGCCGGGTGCCAACGCCGTTGCCGTCAGGTTTGACTTCGCCCGCCAGACGTTCGACCAGCCGAAATCGACCGAAGAAGGTAATGGCCATGTCCATCTGGCCGACGAAAAAAACGCTGAGACCTTTGATGTTACCGGACTGCTGGTGCGGTTCTCCCGACCGCTGAGTGCAAGAACGGGAATCAACCTTTCGTACGGACAGAGACAGTTGCACGTGGACAATGACCTGACTGTGCTGAGTTATACTATTGACTATCTGTCTCCGTGGGCGGATCTGTGGGAAGGGATCAGTCTTTCAGGCACCATAAAACACTTCTTTCCGGGTCAGTGGATCACCGAGTTTTCGGCGGCATACTTCGATAAGGATTTTGTCGACGTAGCCGAGCCGGATGACGACACCGGGGATACGTACTGGCAGGACTCCCGCCGCGATAAACTGACGGCGCTGTCGCTGACAGTATCCAAACCGGTTACGATGTCCAATAGCAGAACGATCACACCGTCCCTTTCACTTGGCTATCGCAACAATCAATCCTCCTCTGCCTTTTTCAACTATGAGGATGTCCGGGGTTCCTTCTCCGTGAAATTCACACTCTAGGCGTATCCGGTCAGGTGGAAGCGGGCACGGGCCGTTGACGGGGGCAGACCGTTCGGGCGTACCAGCCGTCTCCACAAACGGATCAAATGCGACTGAAGCGTTCGCACGCCGACGTACTGCCGGGCACGGGTACTTGTTTCGGACAGAATGTGGCCCCCCGGGTGCACCCTGCTCCTCGCGCACGCGCCACAATGAATCGACAACTACATCGGTTGTCCCCGTCTGCCGGGGCGTACAATGCTCAAGGGGCTTGCCGAGCGGGACAGGAATCATGTATATTTGTGGATAGTACAGTATGTCTGCATGGCCGGTCATCGTGGGCTTGCGGGAGTCAAACCCGGATTGGTCATACCTCACGTAATCGCTGCCAATGGCAAGGCCGGTGCAACATCTTCAGAGACAGGGGAGATCCTGATGATGACTCGTTTTGCTATACTCACAAGTCTTCTATTCGTCTTGTGTCTGGCTTGCTTGCAGGTGAGCTGTTCCAAAAGCTCGGTGGGTGACGATGTCGCTGAGGACGACGGCATCGCGCCATCACCCATACTTGATATGCTGGTTGCGGCGTTTTCCGACACGTCGGTCACTCTTACCTGGACGGCCTCGGGCGACGACTCCACATCGGGCACCGCGGCCAGTTACGATCTCAGGATGTCACACGCCGGTATTCACTGGGGCAATTTTGATTCGGCCCAGCAGGTGACGGGTCTGCCGTCACCAAAACCCGCCGGTCAAGTGGAGCAGTTCACGGTGTTGGGTTTGCAGACCGACAGTACGTACTACTTTTCCCTCAGAGTTTCCGATGAAAACGGCAACTATCAGGGAGCCTCGAATTGTGTCAGTGCCACCTGTTTCAACGACTTCACGGTGACTATTCCCGATACCGGGCTTCAGGCTGCCATTCGCGACCGAATAAGCAAACCGAGCGGTGATATTCTCAAGTCGGACCTGACAGGCATTACGGATTTGCCGGCAGATGATCGCGCAATTGCTGATCTCACCGGTCTGGAGTATTGCGAGAACCTGATCATGCTGAACATCATTGGCAACAACGTGAGCGATCTCTCGCCGCTGACAAACCTCAGCCAGCTTACTCAGCTTCATGCCGGGCAGAATGTGATATCCGACATCACACCCATCGCCGGACTGTCCGGTTTGACCTGGTTGCGTCTCAATGAAAACCAGATCACAGATATCAGCTCACTGGCGGGATTGACAGCCCTCACCGAACTTGACCTGCAGGCCAACTCGATAGAAAGCCTCTCGGCCGTATCGGCTCTGACATCTCTCGAATCGCTGAACCTGTCATATAACAATATCCGAGATATCAGCCCGCTCCTAGACAATTCCGGTCTGGGCGGAGGTGACCACGTATCTCTGCTGCAGAATCCGCTGCAGCATGAGTCCGTAATGACACACATTCCCACGCTGAGATCCAGGGGGGTTACGGTGCACTGGGTGGACAACGTCGCTCCGCCCGGTACTGTCACCGACCTGTCCGTTGACACGATTGCCGCCACATCGGTCACTCTCTCCTGGACCGCTCCGGGGGAAGACTACTACGACGGAACCGCCTATCGATATGAACTGAGGTACTCAACCACTCAGAGTGATGTTGAGAACTGGACGGGAGGTCAATCCGTTGCCGGTCTTCCGGAGCCGGACACAGCCGGCACCGTTCAGTCGGTGGTCATCGGCGAACTTGTGGAAGGCACCACGTACTACTTTGCATTGTGTACGCAGGACAACTCGGAAAACTGGTCGGCAGTTTCCAATATCGTCTGGGCAAAGCCGTACGCTGACATCGTGGTGACGTTTGCCGATGCGGCACTGGAGGCGGTTGTCAGGGACGCCATTGCGTTGCCGACCGGCGATATTCACAGAT
>JAHIVM010000352.1 GCA_018816665.1 Candidatus Zixiibacteriota bacterium | reverse complement strand
CCCACAGTATTCGGTATGGGGCAGACGAGGGCGTCTGCCGCCCACGGTTACCGGCCCGAAGCATCTTGCGGAGACCTGCGCTAGGGGGGGGAACCGGTTCCTCAACAACACAGCCAAGCGGACTTGACTGTGGCACCCGGATCGATCTACAGCGTCTGACTTCCGGATCGGTACCGTCAACGGGGTTCTAGACCACCTGCACATAATCCGGTTGTCCTCCGTCACAAGGTGTCCTATATTGTCCTTGAATCGCCCCCGTGCTCTTGATGAGACCGGAAGAAGGGAGGGACCGTCCGTGAAGTATCACTACGCCATCAAGATAATCGCTCCGCTAGCTGTGGCGCTGTGTGCCTGTATATCACCGTGCTTTGCAGAGAACTTCGCACCGTCGTATGTCCGGTCCGAGGTCGGCTTAGACTCAGTCAATCGGTTTCTAGTGATTCAGGATATCACTGACAGCACCTTCTTCGGCCGCACCACTGTTCCGCTTGGTGATTGGAACGATGATGGCATAGATGACGTGCTTCTCTCACGGTATGCCTTTTCGGGCTCCGATGACAACGCGTACTTGTTCTTCGGGGGCAATCCGCCAGACGGGGTGTATGACGCAGAGTATGTGAATCTCTATTCGATTATGAACGCAATTGGCGACATTAACCGCGATGGTTATCTTGATCTTGGAGTGATCGTACCTCCTGATTTCTTCTTTCAGGTACATTTTGGTGGGCCTTTGATGGATGATACGGCAGATATGGTGTTAGGCCGTCACTACTCAAATGTGATTTCCTCCTCTGCCGACTTGGACGACGATGGCAATCTTGAAATTCCTTTGAGTCTTGATGTCAACGGTGGATTCGTGAAGATCTATGACATAGAGGCAGGAAGTGACACGATAGCCGAGTATGTCATTCCAGATACGTCCACAGATTACGGACGCAACCTGGCAATCACTGACTGGAATGGGGATGGGTATCCCGATCTTGCCGTAGCTGCGTTCATGAATCGTGATACGAACTTCGTGAAGTTCTACTTCGGCGGCCCTGATTTTGATACAATCGCAGACTTCCAGATCAACAATACCTCTCCTCAGTTTGGCAAGACATTGGTTCCACTGGGCGATTTCAACGCAGACGGCTACGAGGACATACTGATCGCAGGCGGGGCAAACGATCCATATGGGGTCTACTTCGGTGGTCCTGCTATGGATGACAGCATGGATATCCAGGTGACTACTTGGACCGGATACAGTCCGCCGACTGATGCCGACTGCGTTGGGGACATCAATAATGACGGGTATCCCGACCTGGTGTGGACGTACATGCTCGATGGAGAAGTACACGTCTACTTGGGTGGGCCCGATGTTGACAGCCTGCCTGATGTGTTTTGGCGCGATAGCGACGTCCCTGGTCCGCAGGATTACTACGGCCGTGAAGTGCGCGGAGTAGGTGATTTCAATGGTGACGGGGTAGATGACTTCGCGGTCTATTCGCGCACAAGCAGCGGAACTCTCTGGACCGGTCAGGTGGATTTCTATGCCGGTTGGGACACGACCGCCGTGGATGCGCCAGATGACAACCCACTACTGTTGCCGGACAACATCAGACTGCGTCAGAACTACCCCAATCCTTTCAATCCATCGACAACCATAGAGTTCGAACTCCCCTGCCGCATGGAGATCACTCTGAACGTACACAACGTTTTGGGCCAGGAGGTGAAATCGCTGATATCGGGTTCTTTTGGGGCCGGTCTTCATCGAGCAACTTGGGATGGAACCGACCAATCGGGGCGGGCTGTGGCTTCAGGAGTGTATTTCTATCGCCTGTCCACGGGGGCGGACCAGGTGTCGCGGAAGATGCTGTTGTTGAAGTGATTTTCGCAAGGGGCAGACGGGACGTCTGCCGCCCACGAGTCTACCGCCCACGAACCCGGCGGATCGTCGATATCCTTGAGCACGCCCGTTGAGTCAATTTCATGAGTCAGCTGTGGCAGGTCTGCCGCCCATGGATCTGCCGCTTTTTTTTCAACAATCGACCCGTTTTCGCTGTATACTCTATAGTATGGGGAAACATCTGTCCAGACTGATATTGCTGACGCTAGTCGGCGCGATGCTGCTGCCGCAACTGGTGTCGGCTCAACGGCGTACCACTCCGCCCGAATCACCGGCTCAGGCCTACCTGCAGGACCAGTACCACCCGAACCCATCGTATCTCAAGGTGGCCCGGCTGCACTACTCCGGCGGCGGCGACTGGTACTGGGGGAGTTCGGCGATTGGCAATTTCCTGAAGTTCGTGGCCGAAAACTCCGACTTCCCCGTGGACACGCTGGAACGTCAGGTGACCATCCTCGATGCCGACCTGTTCCAGTACCCGTTCCTGTTCGCCACCGGACACGGGGTGATCAGTTTTTCGGAGGAGGAACGCGAGAGGCTTCGTCAATATCTGGCCGGCGGCGGTTTCCTGTTTGTTAACGACTCCTACGGCATGGACAAAACCTTCCGTCAAGAGATGGCGCAAGTTTTCCCCGAGCGCGAAGTTGTAGAAGTACCGTTCGATCACCCGATATACCATTGCTTTTATGACTTCCCTAACGGACCGCCGAAAATTCACGAGCACGACAACCTGCCCCCACGCGGTTACGCGATTATGCTGGGCGGACGGGTGGTGATGTTTTTCCTGGTTGAATCCGATATCGGCGACGGCTGGGAGGACGAGCAGGTACACAACGATCCTCCGGAAAAGCGGCTGGAGGCACTACAGATGGGGATGAACATCCTCGCTTACGCATTGTTATACTAGTCTAGCAGATTCCGATACTACCGGCCGGCTTGACCTCGGGGGATGACCGGCCGACACTATATGCCAGGGACCGAAATACCGGACTCCACGCAGAGGTAGCGAGATGGCACCTACGAACACGACATCCGGACTTATCAGTAAACTGAAGAACGTATTGCTGCGGCAGCGGCTGGTGCTGTTTGGCGCCGGGACGGTGCTGACTATCGGCGTAGCCCTGGCCGTGTGGATACTCATGTCACTGCTGGCCAACCTGGTAGTACTTCCGGTAGCCGTGAAGCTGGTGATTCTCCTGGCCGCAGCCGGGACAACCCTGTTCTTTTTTGTCCGTCATGCCCTGGCCAGGCTTTTCGACGGTGATATTGACGGCGTGGCGGTGGCCCTCGAAGAGAAAAACCCCGATCTGAAGGGTCGCCTGGTGGCGGCCGTTCAGTTTGCCCGCTCGACCCCCAACGCCGGTTTTTCCCGGGATCTGGTCGCGGTCACCCGGGAGCAGGCTCTTGAAAAAGCCGCCGGAGTGGATTTTGGCGAGGTGGTGTCATTCCATTCATTTCGGAAGACCAGTCGGCTGTTTGCCGGCGCGGGCGCCCTCGCCCTGGCCATCCTGCTGATTGCCCCGGGGATATTTAATTACGCGTTTGATGTATACTCCAATCCGACTACGGAAATTGCCCCGCCGCTGGCCTATCGGGTCTCGGCAACGCCGCAGACCTGCGAATGGGTGAAGTATCGGGATATCAAAATCGGCGGCACCGTGGTCGGGCAGCGGCTGCCGGACAAAGCGTACATTCATCATCGAATCGCCGGCGGCAACTGGCAGAAGACGCGGGTGGACCTGCCTGCTGTGCAACGGGTAGCCCTGGATGCGGGGGACTCCCTGTTTTTCGGGATAACCATGCGCCAGGTGAACCGTTCGTTTGACTTCTTTATTGAGGCGGGCGAGCTCGAAACCGAAATCCAGCATATCAACGTGGTGGACCGCCCAAGAGTCACCGGCATTCACCTGTCGATTTTCTATCCGGACTATACCGGTCTCGACCCCGTCACGATCGATGAAAACAACGGTTCGTTTTCGGCGGTGGTGGGCAGCCGCGTCAATATGAAAGTCTCCACCAACCTGCCCATGCAGAAGGCGGAGATCGTGTTTGACGATAGCAGCCGCGTGCCGTTGTCAATAGACAACCTTACCGCCGGGGCGGCGCTGGTCATTGACAAATCGCGAGCCTACCGGATCGACCTTCAGGATCACCTGGGGGAGACCAATCCCGATCCTATCGAGTTTTATGTGACGGCGGTGCCGGACGAATACCCGGCCATCGAGGTCATCCGCCCGGGGTTCGATGTCAACCTGAGCGATGAAATGATCCTGCCGTTGCTGGTGCGCATTTTTGATGACTTCGGGTTTTCATCGCTGGTGATGAAATTCCAGGTCGTATCGCAGGGGCGGCCCTCGGATGAGCATGTGGCCGTGCTGCATTATTCGGACAAAATCAAAACCGAGGGCGAGGTTGAGTTCAACTGGGATATGGACCGCCTGAACCTGTACCCCGGTGATTATGTCGCTTACTATTTCGAGGTGGCGGACAACGATGTCATCGGCGGTCCGAAAATCAGCCGGTCACGCCAGTTCATAGCCCGGTTGCCGTCGCTGGACGAAATCCTGTCGCAGACGGAAGCGGAGTCGCTGCAACGGATCAATCGCACCGAGGATCTGATTCGTACCGGCAAGGAGTTGTCACGACGCCTGAAAGAGGCGGCGCGCAAGCTGGAAAGCGAAACACCCAACGGGCAGAAGTCTGACTGGCAGCAGCGCAAAGAGCTGGAGTCGATCACCGAAGCTCAGACCAAGATGGCTGAGCAGGCCGAGCAGATTGCCGAGCAGATGGAGAAATCGCTCGAAAAGATGCAGGAGAATTCCCTTATGAGCCGGGATATCCTCGAGAAACTCGCGGAGATCCAGAAGCTGTATGAGGAAGTGGCCACCGAGGAAATGAAAGAGGCTCAGCGGCAGTTGATGGAAGCGCTCAAGCAGATGGACCGTCAGGAACTCCAGGAAGCAATGGACAAGTACCAGCTTTCCCAGGAAGAAATGATGGAGCGGCTGGAGCGGACGCTGCAGTTGCTGAAACGGATGCAGGCGATGCAGAAGATGGAAAGCCTCATGCGGAAGGCCGAGGCCCTGGCGGAACGTCAGCGCGAAATGAACGAACGGACCGAGAGCGCCGACTCCAAGCAGTTGCCGGGTATGAGCCCGGGCGAGGACGATATCCGCGATGCCCTGGAACAGCTGAAGAAGGAATCCGCAGAACTACGCGAGATGATGAAGGATGCGGAGATGGACCAGGTTCCTGAGGCGCAGAAATTCGCGGAGGCAATGGAAAAGACCGACGCCGACCAGGACATGCAGCAGATGTCCAAGGCCATGCAACAGTCCCAGAAGCAGGATGCGGGCAAAAAAGGGAAGCAGGCGCATGCCAAGCTGATGGAAATGGTGGGCGAAATGCAGCAACAACTGGCGGCTATGAAGGGCGCCAGCGACGAAGAGATCCAGCGGGCCATGCGGCGGGCAATTGATCACACCACTCATCTGTCGCAGACCCAGGAGGAGCAGATCAGGGACGCGCAGGAGGTTGCGCCGCAGTCATTGGTGCATCAGGATCTGGCGCTCTCGCAGCAGGACCTTGTGGCCGCCTGCGGCGGTCTGAAGCGGGCCATCACCGAACTGGGCAAACAGTCACCGTTTGTAGCCGCGGAGCTGCAGAGTCTGCTCGGCCAGGCGGTGGGCAATATGGAATTGGCCGTGCAGGAATTGGAGGCCAAGCAAACGGCTTCCGCTGGCCGGTACCAGCGGGAGTCGATGGTCAATCTCAACAAGGCGGCGACCCGGCTTATGGAGTCCATGGAACAGCAGAATGAGTGCAACAATCCCAAAAGCTGTGACAAAAACATGGCGCAACTGGAGCAGTTGAGCCAGAAGCAGAACCAGTGTAACAACAAAACGCAGGGTATGTGCGACAACCCGAAACCCGGGTCGCAGGGTGCCTCGCAACCGACCTCGCAGGGTGAGGATTACCGGCAGGGCCTTGAGCGCCTGGCCGGGGAACAGGGCGCCATCAGGAAATCGATGGAGCAACTGGAGAAGGAGTTTGGCGGCTCGCGTCAGATTCTCGGACGGATCAAAAATATCGCCGACGAAATGAAAAAAGTCGAGGAAGCCCTCATGCAGGGTGATGTGGGACCCGAGACCACCGAACGTCAGCTGAAAATTTACTCGCGGATGATGGAAGCCGCCCGCTCGCTGCAACGCAAAGACTTCACCGAACGTCGCCGGGCCGCCTCGGCCACCGAGGAAACGGTGTTTATGCCGCCGTCGCTCCCGGCGGAGATGTTTGATGACAGCGTGCAGCTGGAGGATCGTCTTCGCCAGTTCCTGGGTGACAGCTATCCGCCGCAGTACGAGGAGCAGATCAAGGCCTATTTCCGGGCCCTGCTGAAAGCGTCCGGCACGCTGCCCCCGGCCCAACCGGAGCAGGAGCCGGCCCGTCCATGAAAAAATCGCTTGTTGCCGTCATTTTGCTGCTAGTGTCGGGTATCCCGGCCGGGTTGGCGGCTCAGTCGCAGGAACCGCAGCCATCGCCTTTTAAGGAAATGGTACCGCTCAATCCAAACGATGATCAGCGGATGGCGGTGGTGCGCAAGCTGATGCGTATCCGCAACTATCAGGCGGCCGCGGATATGCTGGAGACTATCTACCAGACTGATCCGTCGAATGCCGTGGTGCAAAATCTGCTGCGGACCTGCTACGATAATCTCAAGCAATACGACAAAGCCGAGATGTTGCTCCGTCGGATGATCGAGCAAAACCCGCGCGCCCTTGGCCATCGCCTGGGGCTGGCCGAGGTCCTGATCAAGCAGGGCAATCGGGATGACGGTCTGGCGGCCTATGGCGTGGCGATAGACATGGTTCCGCTCGATGACGTTGCCCGGCAGATGCCGCTGGTACTCAGTCTGATTTCATCGGGCCTGACCGATCAGGCTTTGATTCACATTGATGCTATAAGACAGGCCACGGGGGATTCGACTGCCTTTGCGGTACAAAAGTGCCAGGTGCTCGAGAGCCGTCAGGAGTATGCCTCCGCGGCCTACGAGTACCTGCCGCTGCTATTGCAGGATACAACCCGCGATGCCAACACGGCTGAGCGGCGGCTGGTGGCTCTGCTTGAGTTCAGCGGGTCGGCGGTACCGGTCGAGGGCGTTCTGGTGGGAGCGGCCACGGATACATCCGGCTCCCGTATAATGAGACTGCTGACGGACTACTATGTCAAGGCCGGGCGTTTCGATGAAGCTTTTGCCTTTGCGCTCCGTCATGATTCCCTGACGGGTGGCAGTGGTGTTCCGTTGTTGAGCTACGCCCGCCAGTGCGCCGAACGACATTCCTGGCTTCAGGCCGAGCGGATGGGGCAGATTCTGCAAGCCGGGTACAAAGACGCTCCGGTGTACATGGAGGCGCTCTTTCGGCTGGCCGACGCCCAGGCACATCTGGACAGGTATGCCGAGGCTATGGCAACTTACGAGCGGATTCTTGCCGAGGCTAAGCACGATCAGGATCGTGCAGATGCGTTGCTCGGTCTGGGGATGGTGCGTTTTGCGTACACGCATGAATATGCCGTTGCGCTCACGTATTTTGACTCGGTGGCGGTGCATTATCCAAGAGGACTAGCCTATCTCAACGCCCGGCGTAGTATTCCGTACTGCTATTTGCGATCGGGGGACCTCACCGGGGCTCGTCGGGAATTCGAAAAACTTGCCCAGTTGAAGCTTAATGATGATCTCCGAGAGGAGGTTTTGTACAATCTGGCGCGGGTCAGTCTGTTTGAGAAGCAGTATGACTCAGCCGAGGTGTCTCTTCGCAAGCTGATGGTTGACTTTCCGCGCGGCTTTTATGTCAATGACGCCCTCCAGCTGGTTCTGCTCCTGGGGCAGGCCGAGGGGGCGGATGACCT
>JAHIVM010000351.1 GCA_018816665.1 Candidatus Zixiibacteriota bacterium | reverse complement strand
GGCCCTTTTTCGGGTCAGGAAGGCACCGCCATCATGCTGCGCCAGTTGAAAGAACGACTGGAACGCGAACTGCGCGTAAACGTGGCCCTGCGCATGGCGGATATCGGTCGCCCGGACGGTGTGAAAGTATCGGGCCGCGGTGAACTTCACCTGGCCATCCTGATCGAAGAGATGCGTCGCGAGGGCCTCGAGTTTTGTGTGTCGCGCCCGGAAGTCATTACTCATGTTGATGACGACGGCAACGTCTCGGAGCCGATAGAGCAACTCATTATCGATGTCCCCGAGGAACACCAGGGGATCATCATCGAGAAGCTGGCGAAACGTAAGGGCGATCTGACCACGGTTGAAAACGCCGGCACGAATACCGTTCGCATTGAATTCGAAATACCGACTCGCGGCCTGATCGGCTACCGTTCGGAGTTTCTGACCGACACGCGCGGTCTGGGTATCATGGCCTCCCGGTTTGTCGGGTACGGTCCCTGGTGTGGTGACATTGTCTCCGGCACGAAGGGTTCGGTGGTCAGTATTGAGACCGGTACCGCCACGGCCTACGCGCTGGAAGGTCTGCAGGAACGCACGGTTGTGTTTGTGGAACCCACGGACAAAGTCTACAACGGTCAGATTGTGGGTGAGAACTCCCGCAGCATGGATATTACCTGCAACCCCACCAAACGCAAAAACCTGACCAACCATCGGTCATCGACCAAAGATATCGGCGTGAAACTCGATGTCCCGCGCAAGATGACTCTTGAGCAGGCGATGGGCTGGATTCGCGACGATGAACTGATCGAGGTGACGCCCAGGTCGATTCGACTTCGCAAAGCGATTCTGGATCGCGATGATCGGAAGAAGGCCGAGAAGCGACGGATGGATCTGGATGACCGGGCCGATGCCGTCCGTTTGCGGCCATCCGCATAGCGATTCTCTATATATGGATATAAGAAGGGTCAGGACTCAGGTCCTGACCCTTTTTGTTGCCAAAGCGAGTCATATCGGAAGGGCATCCCGATCAGGAGTGTTTTCTCTCAGTTGACATTCTTGATATTGAGCGTTTGTGATCTCTGCTTAATGTTGACCGACATGACAGGCGGCGCTATTTTCCTGTAAGGGAGCAGGGCTCTCCGAAAGGGCCGAAAAGGTGAGCGGCTGAACAACCTGACAGGCAGACTAATATGCACGAACTGGCGTATCTCAAGGACCTGGTAGTCATTCTCAGTGTGGCGGTGATTGTTGTCATCGCGTTCCATCGTTTGAAACTGCCCGCCATTGCCGGATTTATACTATCCGGACTGCTGGTTGGTCCCAGGGGACTGGGGCTGGTCAGCGATGTCCACCAGGTGGAGGTGCTGGCCGAAATCGGTGTAGCTCTGCTCCTGTTTGGTATCGGCCTGGAGCTTCCGCTCTCCAAGCTCCGGCGGCTCTGGAAACTCGCGGCCGTTGGGGGGATTCTCCAGGTTGGTTTGAGTACGCTCGCCGCGTACGGTATCGGACTGCTGGCTGGTTTGTCAAGCAATGCCGCGCTGCTGATTGGGTTTATTGTGGCTTTGTCCAGTACTGCGATTGTGCTGCGGGGATTGCAGAATCGGGGAGAGGTTGATGCACCCCACGGCCGTCTGATCCTGGGAATACTCGTTTTTCAGGATTTCAGCGTGGTGCCGATCATGTTGATAATCCCGCTGCTTACCGGCGCCGATGTGACCGCCGGGGCATTTGTCACGCTGGCGGCCAAGTCTTTCGGCATTGTTGCCGCCGTGGTACTCCTGGCCATCCTGGTGGTGCCCCGAATTCTCAAACTGGTGGCCCAGACCAGACAGCGACAGTTGTTCATTCTTTCAGTGTTTGTGGTTTGTCTGGGGACGGCCTGGCTGGTCACGCAATCGGGAGCCTCGCTGGCAATAGGCGCGTTTCTGGCGGGACTGGTAGTGGCCGGCAGCGAGTATCGACACCAGGCCATGGCGGACATGATCTCATTCCGGGAGATTTTCGCCAGTCTGTTTTTTGTGTCGGTGGGAATGTTGCTGTCCCCGGATGCTATCTTTGAGAATCTGGTGCCGATTCTGGCGATTCTCGGCGGTATTCTTCTCGGCAAATCGGCAATTGTGTTTGTGGCCGCCCTCATCACGCGGATGCCTCTCCGGGCCTGTGTGATTGCGGCGTTCGCACTGGCCCAGGTAGGAGAATTCTCCTTTGTATTGCTATACGCGCTGCAGGGGACGGATGTAATCGACCCGTCGGTCGAAAACAGCCTCGTGTCCGCAGCCATTTTGTCGATGTTCATTACGCCGTTTGTGATGTCGTTCGGTCCCAGGCTGGCCACCGGTCTCGGGAAATTCTCTCGGCTCAAACGCCTTATCGAAGTTGAGTCAGCCGAGGAAGCTGCCGGTGCCGTCTGCAAACTGTGCGATCATGTGATTGTAGCCGGTTATGGGTTTGCCGGGCGGGAGCTGGCCCAGGTGCTTGAAGGTCAGCACATCCCATACATCATTGTTGATCTCAATATAGAGAACGTTCGACGGGCTCTTGACCAGGGACGAAACGCCGTGTTTGGCGATATCACCAGCGACGAGGTGATGCACCAGTTGGGTATCGACAAAGCGCGCGAACTGGTCCTGCTCACCAATGATCCGAGCGCCTCCGAACACGCTATCCGCGTGGCGCGTGAGTTGGCGCCCAGACTGTTCATTACGGTACGAACCACCTACCTGCTGGATATTGAGCCGTTGATGGCGGCCGGAGCCGATGAAGTCATTCCGGCCGAACGGGAGGCGGCGGTTCAGGTAGCGGCGCAGGTGCTGAAACGACACCGGGTGGGGATCCAGGCAATCAACGATCAGGCGCTGGAAATCCGGGATCATTCCGAGGATGACAACGCCTGAACGGCCGAAGGCGAGTGACGCAAAACCGGCATTGCATGCTGTTCCGCCCCACAGATGATGAGGTCACTTGATGACAATACGAGAACTGCGTCCCGATGATGACCTGGCTGCCGTCCTGCAACTCTGCAAAGACTTTTTTGCCGAGTATGAGAGTCATCATGAGGAGTTTTTCGATACGGACAGTCTGACCGACGCAGACATCTCCGGCCGGTTTCAGGAATCCCTCACCTCGGAGAAGAGCGCCACTATCGTCGCCGTCGTCGAGGACAAGATCGTGGGCTACGTCTCGCTCGCCATCCGCGAGCAACCCCGCTTCTACAAAATCAAAACCGTGGGCACGATTTCAGCCTTGATGGTCGCCCCGGAGCTTCGGCGCAGGGGGATCGGGACGCAACTGCTGATCGAAGCCGGAAACTACTTCGGCGACCGGGGAGTCAAGTACTTCACGTTTTGTACCTCGGTTGCCAATACGGGCGCTATCAAGCTGTACGAACGGCTGGGCATGATACCGCTGCACACCGTCTTCCTTGGCAATACGTAGCGGCTCGCGTATCTCACGATCACTTTCACGTGCCCGCTCGAACTGTTGGATAGCGCCACCAGCCGGACCTGTTCTGCTGCGGTTCCCGGCCAGGTCGAACTTTTGATCGCAAACACTCGTAGTGGTTGGTAGCTGATAGAAGACTGTTGCACCCTCGTTAGGGAAGGATATCATCCCATGAGCGTCACGGCTCCAGGAAAGCGGTGCTGTCTCCGCCGCATCTCAGGATTGCAGGTGTCGATTGTTGTTATGCTCTGCCTCGCAGCAGGCGCGAAAACACACAGCAGGCCGATCTGGGAGTTCACGATCCTGGCATCGGTTGAGGGTGTGTTTGTTGACCGGTTCGGCGGTCTTGATTCGTGTGCCTTGCGTATTCGGGATCAACTGGATTCGGTCAACAGCATGTTCAATGACTCGGGGGTGTTCGACGGCAACCTGATGTTCGTTCTGGATTCGATACAGGAGTTTGGCGGCAGCGGGTTCACCCAGGCAGCCGAACCGCATCCGGAACAGGACTACCACGTGGTGTATGACTTCGATACGCAGAGTCTCTCCAACTGGCTGTATCCGCCGGACAATGCTGTCCTGTTTCGGACTTTCAGCACGGACGAGGTCCCGCTTCCGTTTATCTCTGCGGGAAATCGTCTGTTGGCCCACGAACTGGCGCACAGCAGGGGGGCGGTGGACCTGTACGGTCTGGAGGTTGATGGCCGCTTGAACGAGGTGAACAGTGCCGGCTATCAATTTGAGACCTGCGTCATGGCCGACGGCGTATCGCGACACTGGTCGGATCACACGATACGCGTTATCAACAGCAACGCGGAGAGGGTTCTGGAGCCGTCCGGTTTTCGCCTTCTGGCTTTTCCCCGCGAGATGCGGCTGCTGGTAGTTGACCTGCACGATGAGCCGGTGTCCGGAGCGTCGGTCCAAGTCTTCGGCCATACCTGGTATGATATGGCCCTGAGAGATGATCCACTGGACCTGGGAGTTACCGACTCAGCAGGAGTGTATGTCATGATGCCGGACTTGTTCATCAACCCGGTCGACAGCGATTTGGTTTGTGCCAATGCGTTGTGCCTGACTCACTCGACCCTGTTGCTGCAGGCAGAGTACGGAGGGCGAACGGGATACTGCTGGCTGCCGTTTACCGAACCGCAGGTTCATTGGTTTGACGGGAGCCCGGATCCGTTTGTGGTGACGATCGAGCTGTCCATCACTCAGGACTCATCCGATGTCGAT
>JAHIVM010000350.1 GCA_018816665.1 Candidatus Zixiibacteriota bacterium | reverse complement strand
TACAAGTCGAGCAGGTGGGAAACCAGGTCTTAGTGATCCGGTGGTTCCGCATGGAAGGGCCATCGCTCAACGGATAAAAGGTACGCCGGGGATAACAGGCTGATCCTAGCCAAGAGTTCACATCGACGCTAGGGTTTGGCACCTCGATGTCGGCTCATCACATCCTGGGGCTGGAGAAGGTCCCAAGGGTTTGGCTGTTCGCCAATTAAAGTGGTACGTGAGCTGGGTTTAGAACGTCGCGAGACAGTTCGGTCCCTATCTGATACGGGCGCAGGAAATTTGAGAAGATTTGACCCTAGTACGAGAGGACCGGGTTGAACCAGCCGCCAGTGCACCTGTTGTGACGCCAGTTGCATCGCAGGGTAGCCGCGCTGGGAAGGGATAAGCGCTGAAAGCATCTAAGTGCCAAGCCCACTTCAAGATTAGATTTCCTTGATCTTCGGATCTGAAGGCCCCTGGAAGATTACCAGGTTGATAGGTCACAGATGTACGCACAGCAATGTGTTTAGTCGAGTGATACTAATTGGCCGATCGCTTAACCTAAATAAATCTGCTATAGAAGTCTTCTTGCGACATCACATAGTCGCACGGTCGACGCCTACGCAGTCTATTGGGTGATACTGATACGTTTTTCGGATCATTCTTGAAAAGACTATAACCGAGATCAAAGATTCTCGGTGGCGATAGCGACGGGGCCACACCTGTTCCCATTTCGAACACAGAAGTTAAGCCCGTCTACGGCGATGGTACTGCACCGGAGATGGTGTGGGAGAGTAGCGAGCCGCCGGGTTAAAATAAAAAAGCCCCCTTCACGCAAGTGGAGGGGGTTTTTTGTTGTGGGGGGGCATTGACATTTTGTTGCCGCAGTATTAGTCTCATCTATCGAGGGGCGGGGAGGTTTCTTGGATCAACAATCACAATATCAGTTTCTCGATCGGGATTTTCCGAGCGCGCTGGGCTACTTCAAAGACTTGCTCGGTAGAGATCGAGTGAAGAATATAGTTAAGACAGGCCAGAGTTCTGCGACACCGCATTTTTGGTATCCGTACCTGAAAGCAGTGGGGAAGTGGGAACGTGATGGTGCGGACTTTGCGATGTCTACCCGATATCCAAGATTGATTGAGCTTGGTAGCCACATAACGCACATTCGCTTGTTCGAAAAAGACTGGGGCGGTGAACCACAGAGATCTGAATTCATGCATCGCTTGCGTACCTCGCGGATGGTTGCCGGACTCCTGTTTGAACTCAGGGCCGGGTTCCACTTTCTCAATCGCGGGCTGTCTGTGAAATGGGTCGCCAATACGGGCGACCAGAAGGTGCCGGATCTTGAGATCGCTGCAGATGGTTCACGGGTAATTGTCGAATGTACCTGCAAACAACCACATATTCGACGGCGATTGTGGGATAAGAAACTCGTCGAGGACATGTTGAAATCAGCCTCAGACAAGCTTGACAGCAGCACCGACTGGGGCTGTCCGCGGCTAGTTGCCGTGAGAGTACCCGAGGAGGTACGATGGGCAGAGGGGCAGATCAAGAAGTTATTTGATCAACAGCTCAGTGCTTGGGTGCATGAGGGGCGAATGCGATATGTAAATGTGGCTTACTTTATGGGACATGAAGATCCGCGGCCAGTGACGGCGGCGGGCAGAGTGAGGTATTATGATACTTCAAACAGGGTGTTCCTTTTCAATAATCCAATGGCTTACTACTCACTACCGATTTCTGTGGCACTTGCCCTGGGGTAGCGCCGAACCGACGCTCCGCCGTTTGCGGTGGGAAGAGACTCGGTCAGCTCCCCGTCACTACACTGCTAATCCCGGCCATCAAGGACCGGGTGGCCCACCGGAGGGTGGAGGAACCGCTCTGCCAGCCGTGAAAGCACCTCTTTCTTAACCACCGGAGGCGGGCGAAATGACCAGCTCCTCAACTGCGACTATTCAATCAACTCCGGATGCACCATTCCATCCGAACCGAGCTCGGTGGCAAAAACGAATCTTGGTAGGCGCGAGGCAAAGATTTTGAGCATGGCCTTGAAGGGGTCTTCAGAGGGGAAGAGAACTTGCGGGGAGCGCAGAACCTTGAACCGATTCTTGGGAGAATGCTCAAACGAGAAGCAATCCACACCCTGCCTTGTCGCCACATCTTCTATGAGAACAGGCCCGTCCCAATCCGCCTTTCCATCCGGGGGAGGAATGTTCAATGCTTTGTAAAATCGTGGAAGAACCATGTCAGGGAAGTGGAGGCCTGCTCGCTGTTGGACAACTCTGGACAAAATCAACTCGTTAAGCGGAAGGGCTAGCTTGTCCAGCGGGCGCTTTCGGGCTGGTTGGCTAGGATCAGACGCATTGAATTCCACGCAATAGTCGAGGAAGCTCTTCGCCGCCTCTTCCCATGTGGCACACCTATTCAATCGAAGCAAGCTGGCAATTGCACTCACGCACGATGACGTATTGTAGAAAGATGTTTTTGAGATGTCATTCTGGAATGTTTCGTCCACGTCAATCGGGATTCTGTAGATGACGCCAGTCCCTTCTTCAACGAATTCGTTAAGCTGGAAATCGAATATCGCAAAGAATGCTGCAACCATAGGATCATGCGTGACATCCAGCCCCTCTGAAGTCAGGCCGCACTGCTGTGAAAGAATGTTACCGAACGGATAGCCAAAGAGTTGAATAAGGTACCGCATGAATTCCATGCGCTTTGCCGAGATCGGTTGCTCCCTGCCTGGGGGTTTGGGAGTGAGTTCGTGGAATTGGCAACCGACGCTTCGAAGTCTGTGGTGGGGGGCAAATCCAACCGTCGGTTCTGAGGCGACGCACCCGCGATGTATCGAAGGGACCAAAGGCCCTGGCCAAATTCGCGTTTGCCCTCGATATACAAAGCCGTCTGTATGATGCTGAAGGAGCCAGGCGAGCAGGGAGCAAAGATCGCACGGCTGATCTGACGGCCGGTTGGTACCGGGGGGATAGCTTGTTCTCACATCGAGCGATCCTGAATTGACTGTCTCCGAATCAATGGTGGCCATACATACGATACAACTGTAGATGTGAGTGGATTGAGATAACTGCCACGTATTTCCTTCAACCGGAGTTCTCTGGAGAAGAGCATGGCACTTTGGGCAGCGATAGGGAACCGGCTCAGACATGGGAGATACCTCGATCCAGTATGATCTGTTTGCCCGGCGACACTTGGTTGGAGTAACATAGGCCCATAGGCTGGTTGTGTCAAGGTCCGGGTCGGCTGACAGGTCCGGGTGGGATTCGGAAGGCCACTAGTGACAATGTCGGGTTTCTCGCTCCGCCCAGGGACGCATCTCGGAGCGCCGACCTATAAATAGGCCATCGTTGCCAAGGGCTCCAAAAGCAGGCTGTGGGCCAACAGTTGTAGCACCTGGTTCATTGACGTATAGGATCCGCACCCCCACAAGAAGAAACCCGGCCAGACAAGCTGGCCGGGCCACACAACCACCATTGGCAGAGGGGCAGACGGGGCGTCTGCCGCCCACGCGCGGACCTCAATCCACAATAAACAACTTCGCGCCAACCTCGGTTGAGGAACGGTGCGGCTCGGCCTTGTCGGCGACCTGGTAACTCACGCCCGGCGTCAGGACGAACTTACGGCCGTCGGGCAACTCAGTGTGCAACTCCCCCTCAAGACACAACAAAATGTGTCCCTTGCTGCACCAGTGATCCGCCGCGTAGCCCGGTGAATACTCAACCATCCGCACCCGAATGTCGCCAAACTGCCGGGTGTGCCAATAAGCAACACCCGTGTCGCCCTTGTGTTCGGTTCGCTCAATCTCGGACCAGTTGGTGGTGCCGAAGGGTATATCAGTCATATTCATGGTAATGCTCCTTGAATGCGATTAGTCGACAGTCGCACGGTGGCGTGCGATAGTGAAGCATAACGAAATGTTGAGGGGAGAGGCCAGTTTTTTTCGGTGGGAGCGAATGGTTTGGACATTGTGTTGCGGCAGGTCTCCGGAGCGGTGTATGGATGGCCCAATTCAGGTCGCGTAGGCCATACGGATGAAACCGACGGTCAGGTTAATTGAGACCTGCCCTGCGGGGGGGGAGTCGTCGTAGGTCGGTGTTCCGAGATCGGCCGCGAATAGCGGGCGAGCGAGAAACCCGACATCTGCGCAGCAACTGGTGACGACCGTTGTGTCGGTTTTCTCACAGCCCTGCGTTGACTAGCCGTGAACCCGGCCAGACAAGCTGGCCGGGCCACACGATTTGCATGGAAGGACGCGCCGGGTCTTTGTGGCCGGGTCTTCGTAGGTCGGGTTCCGAGGTCCGCCGAAGACGGAGCGAGAAACCCGACAAATGGCTGACATACATGCCAATGTCGGGTTTTTCGTTCAGCCGCTATTCGCGGCAAAACTCAGAACCCGACCTACGTGAAGAAGCTGGTGTGGTTCGCGAGGCGCAGGCGTATGAAGCAATCGTTTGGGTTAATTGAGACCTGCTCTGCGGGGGGGGACGGGATATCGAGGGGCCGTCACGTGAGGACACATGACGGCACGGTTACATGAAAAAGTCGGTGGCATTGTCAGACTTATCGTGGGGGAGTGCAGTTGCGGCAGGTCCGGGGACGCACCTGCCCTACAACCTGCCTATTGTGACGATTGGGGAAGACCACGGCAGGTTCGCGGACGGACCTGCCCTACAATCGATGTGTCGGATATGGGATCGACACTAAGACCCCGAACGGAGACTCGTCAGGCGCGTCCGGGCGGAATCGACCAGAGTCAGTTCCGGGTCGGCATCGCGCCAGATGGTCAGGAATTTCTCGTACGACGCCATCGCGTCTTCATTGCGGCCAACCATCTCATACGCCTCGCCCAGCAGATAATACACCCGCACCCCGCGAGTGCCGCAGGTGAGGCGAAGTTCCGGGCTGTAGTCGGCCAGCAGGCTTTCCAGTTGCTTCACGGTCGCGGATGGATCCCGGTCAAGCATCAGCTCACTCCACACAAACCGATCGTCAAAACGGGCCAGGTTCAGATCCAGCAGTGTATCCACCTGGGCCAGACAGCCGGTTGTGTCACCGGTCTCCAGATTGAAGCGCGCCTTCATGCGGTGCTTTCCGGAAATACATGCCCCGGTAGCGTCGATACGACTGCAGCCCAATTGCAGCATAGCGCGGGCGGAGTCAACCTTGCCCAATCGAACGAGCGTGGTTACGTAGGCCGGGTAGGCCATGAAGCGGTCGCGAACGCCCAATGTGGAGTCAACAAGGGCGTTTGACATTTCGAATTCCCGACGGGCCTTATCCAGGTCACCGAGTTCCAGGTGAATCTCGCCCTTCATGTAGTATTTCAACGCCTGACCGTTGGATATTCTGAAGCCCCGGTGAGCCAGCCGATCGGCCGTGAGGCCGTCATCGAGCACCTGCAGGGCCTCCTGGAGTTTCCCC
>JAHIVM010000349.1 GCA_018816665.1 Candidatus Zixiibacteriota bacterium | reverse complement strand
TTTTTGACGGTATCCGTTCGAGAGACCAGAGAAACCGGAACCCGCGCACCAACAATCACGCCGGCAAAAACGGCCCGGGCAAACTGAATCAGTGACTTCGCGACGATATTCCCTTCCTCTATCGAGTCAACGAGGAATATGTCCGCATCGCCGGCAACCTCCTCGGCCGCGGGTCCATGTCCGGCGGCTGCTTTTGACAGGGCGATCTCCAGCGGCATCGGGGCGGCTATCACAATGTCCTGCAGCTCGGCAGCCGCCTGGACGGCCAGCGTCTCCGAATCGTTGATCGTGTGTGGGACACCATCGACAGCACGCAACGACGGTCCCGAGACCGCAATCTTTACCGGTGAAATACCCAGCGCCCGGGCAACCAGGACAGCGTTTTCCAGAATCTGCATTTTCTGGTCGGTGGTCGGACTCACCACCATACCGCCGTCGGTGAAATTCAACAGCTTGTGATGTCCGGGAATGTCCAGCACCGCGCAATGGGAGAGCGTGTTTTTGCCCCGTAGCCCGTATTGTTTGTCCAGAACCGTCCTGAGCAACGCCGAGGTGGGCAGGAAGCCTTTCATGATGGCACCTGCTTTGCCCTCGGATGCCATGCGGGCCGCCCCGTGAGCCGCCCGGGTGGTGTCGGGTTCATGGACTACCTTGATGTCGGAGATATCTGTATCTGTCTCGGCGGCCAGGACCTTGATGCGATCCCTGTCGCCGAACAGGACTGCCTCAAGAAACCCGTCGGAGCGAGCCTCGGCCACCGCTCCGATGACATCGGCATCCTGAGCCGCGGCGACAGCCACCGTTGGTTTGCGTCCGGCCTCGGCAATTGCCACTGCCCGGGCGATGAGTTCGTCCGACGTTGTAATCAGTTGTTTGGATATAGTCATAGACATAAAACTCTTGCCTGGTTTTCAATACTCCTTGAGTTGCTCCTCTCCCTTCAAAAACCGCATTCCGGCGGCAGCGAGAGCCTCCATTTCGAATTCGCCCGGTACCACGATCACTTTTTTCAGAAAAGACACGTACCTGGTGATCTCATCTGTCAGGCGTTGTGAATTGGCCATGCCTCCGGTGAGTACGATGGCTTCGAAATCACCTGCCAGTACGGTGGCCGCAGTGCCGATCTCTTTGGCAATCTGGTAGGCCATGGCGTTAAAATGCAGCAGGGCGCGTTCATCGCCGGCGGCAATCATCCGTTCCACTTCCCGCAGATCTGATTGCCCCAGGTATGCCACCAGACCTGACTCACGGGACAGCTTGGTGAGCAGTTCCTTTTTGGTGAAGGTCCCGGAGTAGCACAACTCGACCAGCCCCCCAATCGGCACCGCGCCGGCGCGATCGGGCGAAAACGGCCCCATGCCGAGGAGCGCATCGTTGACGTCGACAACACGCCCGCCCTGCAGCGCGGCAACCGAGACGCCACCGCCCATGTGGACGCCGACGAAATTGACGTCTTCGAGCTTTTTGCCCATTTCGGCTGCCTGTCGGCGGCATACTTCCTTGATGTTGAGGGCGTGTACGCGGCACTTGCGCTCGATTTCCGGTACACCACTGATTCGGGCAATGTCAGTGAAATTATCGACCGTGATGGGATCGGCAATCATCGACGGCACTCCGAAACGTTCGCCCAGATGATGGGCGATGATTGAACCCAGATTTGAGGCGTGGTTGGAATAGCGGGCCGTCAAAACATCGTCAAGGAGTTGTGCGGAAATGCCGTAGGAACCGCCTTCGAGCGGTTTCAGGGGAGCGCCGCGTCCGACCACGACCCTGATCCGGTCTGCCTCGAGGTTGGCTCCGTTGAGCCAACCGTCGATAGCCGTCATGCGATATTTGAACTGATCCGCGACATTGTCGTATTCGGCCAGACGATCCGGACTGTGGCGGACAACCTCGTCCGATACCAGCTGGGTGCCTTCAAACAGGGCTGCCTTGGTTGATGTCGAGCCGGGATTGATAACCAGTATCCACGGGTCCATGTGACCGTCTCCTATACGGTGGCGGCGTCCAGCTTAAGCTCCCGTCCACGGGCAAACGCCGTCAGGTTGACATCCACAAACTTCGGCTTAACCAGCGCCTTGATGGCTTGTAGCCATTGCGCCTCATCGAATGGAAGATAATGGGACAGGGCGCCCAGCAGGATGGTGTTAACCAGCCTGGGGTTGCCGAGTTCACCGGCGATTTTGTCCGCTTCGGCCGCAATCACCCGGTCCGTACGGGCCTTCATCATGCCCACCGGATCGTCGGGATACGAGAATTGCTTGGATGCCGTGACGATAGCCGGTACCAACTGCGTCCGGGAGACGATGGCTACCCCGTCCTTCTTGAGCCAGTCGATTGCCCGGAGGCCCTCGGCCTGTTCAAAGGCCAATACAACATCGGCCTGGCCGTATTCGATGGTCGGGGAATACACTTTTTTGCCTATGCGTACGTGCGATGATACCACACCGCCGCGCTGGGACATGCCGTGCACTTCCGACTTCTTGACATCGTAGCCGTCTTCCATCGCGACGGCTGAAATAAGCTCTGAGGCAAGGAGAACACCCTGTCCGCCCACGCCTACTATCAGTATGCTGTAGTTTCTGTCAGACATGGTAACCACCTTACGCTTTGACGAATTGACTTTTCAGGACAATCGCTTCTTCCGGACAAATCTGCGAACACAGCGTACAGCCGGTACACAGGGTTTCATCGATGACCGCCAGCGGATGTCCGTGCTTGTTCGTTTGCTCGGCGGCCGCAATGGCCGGACAGGAAATCCGGAAGCAGGCCGAGCAGCCGTTACAAAGATCGAGATCCACCACATAGGGCTCTTCCATGATCCGCTTGGGCATCAGGACACAGGGACGAGTAGTAAGAATGACCGACGGTCCCGGTTTGTCGATTTCCTCTTTGATCGTCTCCAGGGCGGCGTCGTAATCATACGCGTCGAGACGACGGAAGTTCTTGATACCCAGGGCCCGGCACAGGGTTTCGATGTCAATCACACCGGCATCATGCCCCATGAGCGTTTTGCCGGTCGATGGATGTTGCTGACCGCCGGTCATGGCGGTTGCCCGGTTGTCGAGGATGACGACCGTGACATTGCTCTGATTGTACACGGCATCCACGAGACCGGTTATACCGGAGTGGAAAAATGTCGAATCGCCGATAACCGCCACCGTGCCGCGCTCGGAGCCCTTGACTTTCTCCATACCGATGGCATTGCCGATCGACGCTCCCATGCAGATGCAGGTGTCGAGCGCATTGAGCGGCTGCAGCACGCCCAGCGTGTAGCAGCCGATGTCGCCCGTGACGGCTACCTTCAGTTTGCGCAGGGCCATAAAGGCGCCGCGATGCGGACAACCAGGGCACAACACCGGCGGACGCGGAAACAAGTCAACCGAGGAAGCCTCGGGAACTTCCCGTTCCAGGACACCGGCCTCGGACAGCGCCATAGCCACGCGCCGGGGGGAGAACTCTCCCTGGACGCCCAGATACTTCTTGCCCTCGACTTTGATGCCTTCGGCCTTGATCATGTCCTCCCAGAAGGGCTCAAGTTCCTCGACCACGATGACGCGATCATGCTTGCTCACGAAGTCCGCGATCTTCTTCATTGGCAGGGGATAGCCCAGGCCGATTTTGAAGTAGTCAAAATCGGGAGCAACTTCCTTGCTGTACTGGTAGGAAACACCACCGGTAATAATGCCGATCCGGGAGCCGTTGTTTTCGACCACGTTCAGCGGCGAGGTTTCAGCCAGTTCCTTGAGTCGGGCCAGCCGGTCTTCCACCACCAAATGCCGTTCCCGGGCATGGGACGGAATCATGACGTACTTGGACGGGTCCTTGACAAACTTGAGATCCGGTCCCTCGGACGGCTCCTGTGTTTCCACAATCCCCTTAGAGTGTGATATGCGGGTGGTCATATGCAGCATGACGGGGGTGTCGAACTTTTCTGACAACTCGTAGCCGTCAAGGAGCATACTCCGACACTCGGCGGAGTCCGACGGGGTGAGAAAGGGAACCTGGGCAAACCGCGCAAAAAACCGGTTGTCCTGCTCGTTCTGCGAGGAATGCATGGCCGGGTCATCGGCCGATATAAATACCAGTCCGGCGTTCACGCCGGTGTAGGCAAACGTCATAAACGGGTCAGCCGCAACGTTCAGGCCGACATGTTTCATGGTCACCAGCGTTCGACCGCCGCCGATAGAGGCGCCGATGCCAACTTCGAAGGCTACCTTCTCGTTGGGGGACCATTGACAGTATACCGTGGGATAGCGGGCTGCGACCGTCTCCAGGATTTCGGTCGACGGCGTTCCGGGATATCCCACCGCCATCCTGACACCGGCCTCCAGGGCGCCCCGGGCCACCGCCTCGTTTCCAGACATCAATTCTTTCATATTAGCTCACAACAAGTTAAGATGTTCAATCAAGTATACGGATTGTCGCACAGTCACATTTCTGTGAATAATTTCACAAAAATAACAAATCCTGACGCCCGAGGCAACTGATTTCTCGTTCAGGATGTGTCTCGAAAACTATTGTGAATCAATAATATACCGACCCAAAATATGGAGAGAATTCGGCCACGATGCAACCGCCGACGCGACCGGCCCCGGAACTCCGCCCTGATCTGTCGGTCGTAAATACGGCCAAGGCCGGACTTGAATATGTTGCCCCATTTACCTACATTGGCCCTCTGGCAAACAACCAAGGAGTCCGGATGCCTGTCAAACTGCTTGTGCTGGCCGCTTTTGTGGCCATGATTATCACCTTTGGTGTGCTCGGGATGAAACGCACCAAGACGTTTTCTGACTTCTTCCTCGGCGGTGGCAACATCGGTCCCTGGATGACTGCCTTCACATACGGGACCGCATACTTTTCGGCGGTGTTGTTTATCGGTTTTGCGGGCAAAATAGGGTGGGGGTTTGGTTACTCGGGGCTGTGGATTGCTCTCGGCAACGCCCTGGTGGGAGTGCTGGGCGTGTGGTGGCTGATGGGCTACCGAATCAAGCGCATGTCCGTGGAATACGGGGTGCATACGGTGTCCGAGTTTTTCGAAAAACGCTACCAGAGCCCCTTTCTGAAGTTGTTTGGTTCGGTGTGTATATTCGTGTTTTTTGTGCCGTATTCGGCAGCCGTATTCATGGGCCTGTCGTATTTGTTCCGGGCCACTTTTGGAATCGACTACACGGTGGCCCTGGTGTTTATGGGTGGATTTACGGCCCTGTATCTCGTTATGGGGGGATACCGCTCGATGTCTATGATTGATGTCGGGTTCGGCATGATCATGACGGTGGGCGTGGTGGTGCTGCTCTGGAATACCGTCAGTCAGGCGGGCGGAGTGGGCAATATCACCAGGGCTTTGGCGGCGATCAACCCGGCGCTTACCGAAGTAGTCGGTCCGCCGGGCTGGTGGCCCCTGTTTTCGCTGGTGTTTCTTACGAGTGTGGCTCCCTTTGCCATGCCGCAACTGGTACAGAAGTTTTATGCCATCAGAGACCGCCGTTCGATTCGTATCGGCATGGTGGCGTCGACCTTTTTCGCCCTGCTCATCGGTGGCGTCGGCTATTTTGTAGGGGCGACCACCCGAGTTTTTCTGACACCCGAAACAGCACCGGCGGCATTTGATCAGGGCACACCCGTATTCGACGCCCTCATGCCCGAGTTGCTCGCCAACGTAATCCCGGAAGCTCTGTCGGTGATTATTTTGCTCCTGATTCTCTCTGCATCCATGTCAACCCTTGCGGCCCTGGTGCTCATCTCCAGTTCGGCAGTAGCCAAAGATCTGTATGCCGGCTTCATCAATCGGCAGGTTACCGACAAACGTCTCACCCTGCTCATGCGCCTTGTCAGCGTCTTTTTTGTGCTTCTTTCGGTTATCCTGGCCTACCTGAAACCGTCGACCATCGTGGCCATTCTGGGCATTTCCTGGGGAGCGATCGGATCGGTTTTCCTGGGACCATTTATATGGGGGCTGTTTACCAGGAAAGTGGGGAAGATCGGGGCCGTTCTTTCATCGGTTACCGCCCTGACCGTCTGTCTCGTTCTGTACATACAGGGCGTTCCCTCGCCACAGGCCGGGACGATCGGCATGATCGTCTCGCTGGTTGTGGCTCCGGTGGTTAGTGTTTTTGCACCGCACCGGGCCAATGCTCGCTAGTGTGCGGTTTGGGCAGGGGGGACCGACAATCTGTCGCGACCGGAGCTTTCCCGTTAGTCATGGCCGGGTCCCGGACGGGCTTTGTTCTTGACAATAATGGGTAGTCGTAATATGTTTAGATGGATTTGAGGGTCACACAGCGCCCGACATCATTGCACATACACCACCCACATACTTTCAACCGGGGGAAGAACCGGTATTCTATCCCCACCGCCGGCAGGTCCCACCCGGTAGACCTATAGGCTCATGGCTGTAGGCCAGGCAACATGAGAACATCTGAACGGTCACAGTTGACCTTGGGTTGCGTTGACGATACAGTCAGGACACGAAACTTAGTGTTTACTAGAGAACCATACTTTAGTCTGAACGGCTTGCGAAGTCAGGGCACGAGTGTATCCGGGGCTGACGCCCGCTGTCTGGTGCCGGGAAGGGACCGTGACTCTGGCAGGAGGACGATGTGAAGCGCTACGCATATACAGGCGCGCGCAGCCCTTGCTGACGAGGCGCTCGGACTGACTGTCCGCCTGCTCCGGAGATCAATCGACCAGGACTTCAAGCGTCTTCCGCTACGGACCTGTCGATGATGCGTTCAACTCTGGCCCCACACCATTGCCTCCCCGCACACTGATTACCGGTGTCGCCCGGACCGTCCAGTCCTAAGGGACGATCTGAAAGATTGAGAACACTTAACGCTCAAAGAGGAG
>JAHIVM010000348.1 GCA_018816665.1 Candidatus Zixiibacteriota bacterium | reverse complement strand
GCGCTGGCCGAGCCTGACCAGGGTATCAGAACCCTTAATGGTGATGTTGCTTTTCGCGAACACTACTCCGACGGCGACCAGCAACAACAGTGATGCAATCAAAAACTTCTTCATTGGTTCCTCCAGACTGTCTCTTGTGACAGTTCCATCTTTCCTATTCTTCGTTTCCTAAAACTTCAACTGCAGGTCGACCTGCAGGCGGTTGAAATCTGATTCTGCGGCATCCAGGCCGATCGTGTTCACGAAGTAGCTGACGTTGAACCAGGTGTTTTGAGCAACGACCAGGGAACCGCCGACCTCGTGGCCCTTGGCATCGGTGCCGCCGCCCCGGAAGTCCGAGTCCGTGAAGGCGCCCACGACGGCGTCTTTCTCAATATTGCGGTAGTTGTACCGGAAAGCCCAGGAGCCCGGTTTTTTGGCGCTACCGATCTTGAGACCGACCAACCAGCCGGCATTTAGGGAGTCGGCGTCCGTGTTGGTAACAAAGTCACCCATGACTGTGACCGGCATATCATCGAACTTGTGAGTTACCTCGCCAAACAGCTCCATGAGCTTGTATTCATTGGCATACTCCAGGGACTCGACCGGCTCTGAACCGGAGCTGTCGACGACGACAGTGACCGAGTTTCCCTTGGAGTCATCAGCTTCATAAAAGGGCGCATGACCCTTGGAGTTCGTATAACCGTAGTAGGACGCTCCCACCGCGACACTGGACTTCTTTTCATTGAAATGCACCCGTCCAACTCCCTGAAGAGCGCCGATCCAGGAATCCGCGCCCGAACTTTCGTCGACCCAGAGGCCGGCGGCTGTCGCGGTGAACGAGAGATTGTCCCTGCTGTGTGAGAACGCAGCGACGCCGCCCTCGGGGTTCCAGTCGGAATCCCAGATGAGTTCCGAGCTGCCGGGCAGGAAAAACGGGTTTTTGAATTTACCGGCGGTGATGGATAGACCGGCGACATTTTCGGGCGTGAACTCGAGGTAAGCCAGGTCGAGGCCGATCGTTTTGGTCGCAAAGGCGCCATCGAGGGTCTGGTTGGTCGACACCGGGTCGTCGGAACCGGTGGCCAACTGAATCCCTACCTGGGTGGTCGAGGAGACTTTTCCCAGTACCATCAGGCGGGCGCGAACGCGCTGGCGGTGACGAACATCTTTGCCTTCCTGGTCTATCATCTCGTGGCGGTATCGCAAATCACCTTTTACTTTAACGTTTTCCCACCAATCACCGGCATTGGACGTCGTGGCCATCATGGCAAACAGGGCGGCTGCTAGTACTAATGACTTCATCTTTTCCTTTCTTCCGGGGGGCGGCACAATGGCCGAACCTCCCTATCCCTCATCACTTAGTTGTCTGTGTTGTCGCTTGCGGCGGGTAGTTCGCAGGTACCCGCGCTGCGATTGCTCTTCCAGTTGTGCCAATACAACCGGTGCAGTGTTAGGGAAGTGTTAGGGGACGGTTAGAAGTTGGTCATTTTGACCCGCCTCGACGAATTTTCCGTCCCGTCACAGCATCTGGAAGCCGGCGCTGGGATCAGGCCGGCGATACGGGAATAGTCAAACGGAAAGTGCTGCCCTGGTCGACAGCGCTTTCGACCTCCACCGACCCCCGGTGGGCCAGCATGATGTGTTTTACGATAGCCAATCCAAGCCCGGTGCCGCCGTGTTCGCGGCTTCGCGCGCGATCGACCCGGTAAAACCGCTCAAAGAGACGAGGATGGTGCTTCCGGTCTATCCCGATACCCCGGTCACGGACGGCAATATACAGTCGCTCGTCGTCCCGTCCGGCTTCGATCCATACGGATGAGCCCTCATCGCTATACTTAATGGCATTGTCTATCAGGTTTACCACCGCCTGTTCAAGGCGTAACGAGTTCATCGGCACTTCCAGATCGCCCGGGCAGTCCGTCTCCAGCGTAATGTTGCGGGCAGCGGCCGCCGACGAACAGGCCTGGACGGCAGCCGTCAATACGGCGCGCACGCTGCCTCTGCGCAATTCCAGGCGATCATGTTCGGCATCGTTTTCGAGTCGTGACAGGGTCAGGAGGTCCTCGACAATTGCTCCCAGGCGGTTTGCCTGTTTATTAATGATTGCGAGAAATCGTCGAGTATCGTCCGGGTCTTCAATCGCTCCGTCAAGCAATGTCTCGACAAACCCGACTATCGAGGTGATTGGTGTTTTGAGTTCGTGGGACACGTTGGCCACAAACTCGCGTCTGACGTTTTCGAGTCGTTTGATACGCGTCAGGTCATTGAGCACGATTACCACGCCTATGACCTCCCCGGAGACATCGCGCAAGTGTGTGCCGTGCACCTGCAAATACGTCTCGTTGGCGTCGTTCAGGGCAATACCGGTTTCGGTTGCTGTCACGCTTCTGAGGGTCGCCGACACGAAGTCATGAAGGGCGGCATTGCGGATGAGCTCCTGAATGCTGCGTCCGGCTGCCCGGTGCTCATCGAAACCAAGCAGGATTGCGGCGGCCCGGTTGCAGTTGATGACGCATTCGGTCATATCAATGGCGATCACGCCTTCTATCATGGCCGACAGAATAGCTTCCTGCTCCTTGCGCTGGCGCACAATGGTCTTGATGCGCTCATCGAGTTGTTCAGCCATGCGATTCATTGCCTGCGCCAGGGCGTGAATCTCCTCGGTCTCGGGAACGGCCACGCGCAAATCAAACTTTCCCTGGGCGAAGCGATCGGCGCCTTTGCGCAGTTCGTCCAACGGCCTGCGGATACGTCGAAACAACCCGAGCGTAATCAGGGTTGCAAGAATCAATACTACAACACCGGCCAGGGCGATTTTCACATTGAGCGAGCGGAGGGTGCTATCAATGGCTGTCAGAGGGAGGGCGGTTCTGACAACTCCCCGGATTTCATTATCAATCCGCACCGGTACGGCAACGTACATGAGCGTGTTCTGGAGCGTGTTGCTATAGCGCGTACTGACGCCCACGGTTCCCCGCATTGCCTCGCTGATTTCCGGGCGGGTATCATGGGGTTCCATGGTTGCATGGTCTTCATGTGAGTCGCCCAACACGGTGCCGTTGCGATCGATGATGGTAATTCGAGCCTGAGTCTGCGCCACCATCTGGCGGCACATTTCAGTCAGTTCCTGTGTATTGGCGGTCCAGCCGGTTTTGGCCAGATGATACTCCACCAGGAGGGCGCGGGCCCGGAGTTTCTCGGACGTCTCCGCAAGGTAGAAAGCTCGCATGCGGCTGCTTGACCACCAGGAAACCAGCACCAGTGAGAGAATAATCACCGCCAGAATCCAGGGATATACCTGCCAGAACAGTCGGCGCGGTCTCATTCCAACTCCTTAAATCTATAGCCTACACCGCGGACGGTTTCGATATAGTGACCGCAGTCGCCCAGCTTTTTTCGTAGTCCGACAATTTGTACATCAACGGCGCGGTCGGTGATGATGGCATCCGAACCGCGCACCGCGTTGACAATTTGATACCTGCTGAAAACCCAGCCCGGTCGTCGGACCAGCGTCAGCAGTATCTGAAACTCGGTTGGTGTCAACTCGACCCGTGTGCCATCCACCCGCACGTCGTGCCGTCCGGGATCAATGGACAACTGTCCGGCAATCAGGACTGTGGTCGGGTCGGCATCGCCGACAGTCGCGCGACGCAGAAAGGCGCGCACCCGGGCAACCAGAACCCTGGGGCTGAACGGTTTGGTGACGTAGTCATCGGCGCCAACCCCCAGGCCGGTGACAACGTCGGTCTCTTCACTCCGGGCGGTCAGCATGATAATGGGAATGGAACTGGTTCGCTTATCGGCGCGCAAGGCCCTGCAGATAGCCAGGCCGTCCATGCCGGGAAGCATCAGGTCCAGCAGGATCAGGGCGGGTGAGGACGTAAACGCCATTCGCAGACCGTCTTCGCCGGAATCGGCGGTGTCTACAACATAGCCTTCACGTTTAAGGTTGTAGGCAATCAATTCCCGAATGGCCGCTTCGTCTTCCACGACCAGTATTTTCTCACCGCTCATGACTGCTCCTTGAGTATCTCCGGCTCCAATATAGGTATGCCGGCAATGCAACTCAAACAAGAAGTTCTCCCTGAAGTTCCTACATGCGATCGGCAGCGGCACTGTGCGGTGTCTGTGCTTTTGTTGACAGCCGTCGATGAAGGAGAGTATCCTGAGGGGGCTCGATTAGATCAGGATGACGCCTATGGATATATACGAATTACTGGGCGTTGGGATGGTTATTCTGCTCGGTCTTCTGGGTGGCAAGCTCTCCCATCGCGTCAAAATTCCCCGCGTAACGGGATATATGCTGACCGGGCTGGTTTTCGGCCCATCGGTGCTGGGCCTGATTACGTCGGATACGCTGGCCGACATCCACATGATCAACGAAATCGCTTTGGGGCTGATTCTGTTTGCCATCGGCGGCGAGATTGAGCTGCGGCACGTGAAGGCGATGGGTTCCCGGATTATCGCCATCTCGCTGGCGGAGAGCCTGGGTGCGTTTATTCTCGTATTCGGGGCCTCCATGTTGATAACCGGCCGCCCTGGTCTCTCGATTGTCCTGGGAACTATCTCCATAGCCACCGCGCCTGGTGTGACTTTGCTGGTGACCCGTGAATATCGGGCGCGCGGCCCGCTCACCGACAGTCTGCTGGCCGTGGTGGCCATGAACAACGTGCTCTGTCTGGTGCTGTTTCAGGTGTTTTTCTGCATTTATCTGTTGGCACAGGGGGGAGAACCGAGCGTCATCCTGTTTGATCTCTTCAAGGAACTCATTCTGTCAGTGCTGATCGGCGGTGCGGTGGGGGCGATGATTACATTCTGGGAGCAGAAAATCGATGACCTTTCCGAGCTGCTCCTGGTGCTGGTAGGGGGGTTGTTGCTGGGGATCGGATTTGCAAAAACAATCGGCATTTCGCACATGATGGTGTGTCTGGTCATAGGGGCTGTGACGAACAATCTCTCGATGATGCACCGGCTGGTATACGCCGAGCTGCGTCAGACCGAAATGCCGTTTTTTATAGCGTTTTTTGTTTTGTCCGGGGCCAGCCTGCACCTGGGGTCTTTGTGGCATCTGGGGATTCTGGGAGCGGCCTATCTGCTGATCCGCCCGATCGGGAAATTCGCCGGTTCCTACTTCGTTGGCAAGAAGATGGGCGCTCCGCCTGCCGTTTATGCCAACATTGGCATGGGGCTGCTGCCGCAGGCCGGAGTGGCGATTGGCATGTCAATTATTGTGGCCGAATCTCATCCGGAGATGGGGCAGGTTATCAGCACGGTGATCCTTTCGTCGGTAATTGTTTACGAGGGGATAGGTCCGATTCTTACCCGGGTTGCTCTGGCTCGAGCGAATGAAATCCATCTGCAGGAATAGCCGCGCGGGCGGACATTCGCCGCTATTGCCAACCATCACACAATAGTCTCTGTGCGTAGCGTTGCTGCGACTTCATCACACTGGAAGCGACGCCGGATCACACACCGGATGAGATTCTGGATGTGACGGCGCACAGGAGTTGGAGGGTGCGAAACGATGTGAAAAAAATCACGAAATAGGGTTGCTTTTTTGGGGCCGATCGCATATTCTATCGTACCCGAAAAGCCTTTTGGAGATGGGCTTTGGCCTTGAGCCAAGAAGATCGACCGCAACAACATAAAAAGCCTTTTCAGGCATAAACGGTGGATATTCCCCGGGCGTGCTGAACGTTGTACTGCATCCAAAGTCGCGCTCTTGTGAAATGTTTCACGTTTGTGGCTAAAACAGGTCACCATCTGTTTAGAACCCTCTTTCTGGGAAGGGAAACATGTGTCCTGAAGAGATTTCACGCATCCTGGAGGAGCACAAAGGCAAACAGGGGGAACTGATTTCCGTTCTTGAGGAGATTCAGGCCCGCTTTGGGTACCTCCCTGAAGACAAACTGAGAGCGGTGGCGCAGTCAACGGGGAGATCCCTGACTGATATTTACGGCGTTGCCACGTTCTACAAGGCATTCAGCCTGACGCCTCGCGGCAAGCACCTCATTTCGGTGTGTCTGGGCACGGCCTGTCACGTTCGTGGCGGCCCGGCAGTAGCTCACGAGATTCAGAGTCAGCTCGGCATCAAGGCCGGCGAAACCACCGATGACAATGAATTCACTCTTGAAACGGTCAACTGTCTCGGCGCCTGCGCGCTGGGGCCGGTGGTGGTGGTTGACGGTCACTATTTTTCCAAGGTCAAGACATCGCAGGTGAAGGGCATCCTGGAACGGTCGCGGATCGGCCTGGATCGGATCGAGATTGGTACTGATGACCGGGTGTTTCCCATTGATGTCAGTTGTGCCCGGTGCAATCACAGCCTGATGGATCCCGAGCATCCTATCGACGGGTATCCGTCGATTCGGGTGACGGTTTCATTTGGTGACAAGCATGGATGGATGACTATTTCCAGTCTCTGGGGTAGTTACAACGTCAGCTCGCTTCACGAGATACCGCTGGATACCATCGTCAATATGTTCTGTCCGCATTGTCATGCGGAACTGATGGGTGGGTCCCGGTGCGGTGATTGCGGAGCGCCGATGGTTCCGATGATTGTTCGCGGCGGTGGTTTGGTGCAATTGTGTGCCCGTCGCGGATGCAAGGGACACATACTTGATCTGGGCGGGACCTCGGTAGATTAGAGTCGGGTTGCGTTCTGCTACGAGGAGAAGGAAAGCAATGAGGAAATTGTTGTCAGTTCAGGAGTTTGTCGGGTTTCGCCAGCGCGTACTCGATGGGCTGGAAAGCAAGGCAGCGAAACCAACGCTGGTTGTCAGTGCCGATACAGGCGCACAGGCAAGCGGTGTGAATGATATAATTCGCCTGATCAAGCGCCATATCCTGGATCGCAACCTGCAGGAGAAGCTCAAACTGCGCATCACCGGGTGTCACGGATTCTGTGAGATGAATCCCTACCTGGTCGTGGAGCCGGGAGGGCATCTGTATCCCAGGTTGAAACGCGAGGATGTACCGCGGATCATCGAGGCGGCGCTTGGCGGGTATGTCGACGAGGAACTGATTTATCGCGATTCAATCGACAAGCGCGCCTATGAGAAGCTGGAGGACATCCCGTTTTACCGGCGCCAGAAGCGAACGGTGCTGGGTCATAATCCCCGGTTGGATCCCATCCGCATTTTTGATTACATCGAACAGGGCGGTTATGCGGCGCTGGTTCGGGTGCTGGAGCACAACGATCCGGTATGGGTACGCGAAGAGGTGAAAACTTCCGGGATCCGTGGTCGCGGTGGAGCGGGCTTCCCGACCGGGAAGAAATGGGACTTTGCCGCTTCCTCGACAAGCCCGTCGGGAAAGAAGTATATCGTCTGCAACGCAGACGAAGGCGATCCCGGGGCGTATATGGACCGGGCGCTGCTGGAGGGCAACCCGCACGCCATTATCGAGGGCATGTGGATTGCCGGCTTTGCTATCGGCGCCACGGCGGGTATTATTTACGCCCGGAGCGAGTATCCGCTCGCCATCAAGCATACGCTGATTGCGCTGCGTCAGGCACGCGACATGGGTCTGCTGGGAAAGAACGTTCTCGGCACCGGTCGTGACTTCGATATCGATATTGTTCGCGGAGCCGGAGCATTTGTCTGTGGCGAGGAGACCGCTCTGATCCGGTCGATCGAGGGGTACATGGGAGAGCCCAAGCAGCGTCCGCCGTACCCGATCGAGCGCGGCATCGACGGCAATCCGACCTGCATCAACAATGTCGAAACGCTGGCCAACATCCCGGAGATTATCACGGGCGGCGGCGCCGAGTTTGCCAAAGTCGGTGTTCCCGGGAGCACCGGGACCAAGATCTTTTCGCTGGTCGGCAAGATTCGCAACACCGGACTGGTGGAAGTGCCGCTCGGCACCAGAATCAGTGAGGTCGTTTACGATATCGGCGGCGGTCCGGTCGGCAAGGCCCGCATCAAGGCAGTGCAGACCGGGGGACCGTCGGGCGGCTGTATTCCGGCCTCCATGTTCGATTTGCCGATCGACTATGATTCACTGGCCCGGGCCGGTTCGATCATGGGTTCCGGCGGCATGATTGTAATGGACGAAAACACCTGCATGGTTGACGTGGCGAAGTACTTCATGAGTTTTCTCAAGGATGAATCGTGCGGCAAGTGCTTTACGTGCCGGAAGGGCACGCAGCGGATGTACGAGATTCTCGAGGACATCACGATGGGCAAGGCCACCATGGCTGATCTGGATCTGCTCGAGGAACTGGCCCTGGTGGTCAAGGACACGAGCATGTGCGGTCTCGGCCAGTCGGCAGCCAACCCGGTCCTGAGCATGCTGAAGTACTTCCGCAAGGAATTCGAAGATCATATCATTAACAAGCATTGTGCGGCGTTTGTGTGTACCGATCTGGTGGGTGCCCCCTGTCAGGCGGCCTGTCCGCTGGGCACCGAGGCATGGCGCTACGTGGCGTATATTGCCGACGGTCGGTATCAGGATGCCTACCATACGATTCGCGAAGCCAACCCGTTCCCCTCGGTATGCGGACGAGTGTGTCATCATCCGTGCGAGGCCCGTTGCAAGGCCGGCACGAGCGGCGGTGACGCCATCTCCATCCGGGCGCTGAAGCGGTTCATTACCGATCGTATTGATCCATCCACCTACGAGCCGGTGCGTGAGGTATGGCCGGACGGCGAACCACCGCGTATTGCCGTGGTTGGTTCGGGACCGTCGGGCCTGACGGCCGCGCACTATCTTTCGCTCAAGGGCTGTAAGGTGACGGTATACGAGGCCGAGGACCGGCCCGGTGGTATGCTGCATTGCGCTATCCCGTCGTATCGTCTGCCGAAGGATGTCATCACGAAGGAGATCGACGCCCTTATCGATGAAAACATCACGCTCAGGTGCGGTACGGCACTGGGACGGGATGTCACGGTCGACGGCTTATTCCAGGACGGTTTTGATGCCGTGCTGCTGTCCCTGGGGGCTCACAGAAGTCGTCCGCTGCAACTGGAGAATGAGGACGTGGACGGCGTGATTCCGTCGATCGAATTCCTCAAAGCCTTCAATATGCGCGGTGAATCCCTGGCCAGGGGCAAGGTTGGGATTATCGGCGGTGGTAACTCCGCTATAGATGCCGCCCGTGTGGCGCTGCGGCAGCAGGACGTGGAGAGTGTCACCATTCTTTACCGTCGCACCCGCGAGGAGATGCCG
>JAHIVM010000027.1 GCA_018816665.1 Candidatus Zixiibacteriota bacterium | reverse complement strand
CCCCCGCGAGGGGTCGCAGATCGATGATTATACGTCTGGGGCCATAGCTCAGTTGGGAGAGCGTCGCGTTCGCAATGCGAAGGTCGCCGGTTCGATCCCGGCTGGCTCCATAAGATGTGACATACGCCGCCGGGGGATAACTTCGGCGGCGAAGTTTTGTGCTAGACGGGGAGCTAGCGGTGCCCTGTAACCCGGAATCCGCTATACCGGGGTTGAAGTCCCGTCCGAGGGCTTAGCGGTTTTGGTTCTTCGACGAATAAGCGGCGTTGAGGGTTGGGTCTCGTACAACATCAGCCTTTTGAACCCGGTCAGGACCGGAAGGTAGCAGCCGTAGAGAGTTTCTGATGTGTGTTGCGGGAGAACCCGGCCGGAGCTGGCTGTTCGAAGAGTTCCACGGCAGCGGTTCGGAGACGGGTGCACACAAAATGAAGCCCTTCAGGGAACACTCCTTGAAGGGCTTTGCTTTGTCTACGATTCTCATCAACCTACAACTGCTGATCCAGCGCCGCCAGGGCCGCCGTGACCTGTTTGCGGCAGAACGCGTACGACAGGCTGTTCACCATACGGGCTTTCGATGCCTCCACAAACATCTCGCGGGCACGCTCAACATCGCCGCTCTCCCGATAGGCAATTCCCAGGCGATAGAGATTGTACGAACTCTGCAAGTCCGATTTCTCCAACTCGGCCGCCGCCAACGCAAACTCGTTACGTTGCAGGGCAATCATGCCCCGAACCTGGTGGACCAGGCGAATGGTATTCGGGTTGTTGGTGATAAGGGCCAGGCGTTGGTATTCATCGACGAGCTTTGCGGCAGAATCGACATCATTGCGAACCAGTGCGACCCGGCAATCATAGTAGTACTGCGACCGCCGCGCATTGTTTTTTACATCGTCGGATAGCCCTGAATTCAGCACCAGCTCAACCGCCTCGTGGTACTTCTGCTCGGCGGCATCGGCCGCGCCCGCCTCCACATTGATAATGCCCATGGTTGCCAGGGTCTGTGACATGACCGCCGTGTCGTTGTCCTGTGCTACCAGAACCAAACGTTCCTGCATCACTTCGAGGGCAGCATCAAGATAGCCCTCGTCGGCCCAGGAGATCGCGGTCGCATACAGGAGATCTCGACGTTGCTGGTTGTTCAGGGCCTTGCGATAGACGCCCTGCAGGTAATCACGGGCTTCGTCGTGCTTGTCAAGCAGATTCAGATTGTGGGCTATGCCCAGGTGAGACGGCATGAAGCGGGAGTTGTTGGCCAGGGCCTTGCGGTACAACTCAATCGACTCCGTGTATTGGCCCATCTCGGTCAGCAGATCGGCGTAGGAATCGTACGGGTTGGGATCTTTTGGGATCAGCTTCGCATATTCCTGGAAGTACTTCTCTGCCTCCGTATAATCGCTCATGTAGCGGTAACAATAGCCGAGCATGTTGTACGGCTGCGTGAAGTCAGGATTTTTCTGGATGACGTCCTGGTAGATCGCGATAGCATCGTCGTAGCGCTGCTGCCCGAACCGGAAGTTGCCCAGCTGACTGCGCGCCCAGGGATCGTTCGGGTACATATCGGACAGTTTGACCAGCAGTGTTTCCTGACCGGCATTGTCCCCGTTCATTCCGGCCTGCAAAGCCTCGATCCAGATCCGCTCGCCCTCGGACACCTTGTCCTTCAGAGCCACGGCCTGCTCGAGACTGGCCACAACCTCGCGATTGGTCGGTTGGGTGAACGCCAGGTAGATGTGAGCCAGGGCGAAATTCGAATCCAGGTCGACGGCTTCCTGGAAATACTCGCGGGCTTCGTAGCCACGCAAACGCTCGGCCAGACTGCGCCCCTTATTGAAAGTCTCCAGTGCCTCCTCGGACTTCGTCGTAATCGGCATCTGGTCGCCGGTCTTTGGTCCGCATGCGACCGCCAGAAAAAACAAGATTGCGATGATAACTATAGCTGTGGCCTGTTGTGCGGCTCTGCTCATGATACCTGATCCTTTCGCTCCCGGTCCCAATTACCTGTGACCGGGTCCCTCCTACGTAACACCCGAGCGTACCCATAGTTTCCATAAGAATGCAATATCGCAACGTCGATGTCAACGTCGGCGTAAGACTTTCATTGATAGTATCGGAAACCGCGGCGGATCTCGTGAGTTTTACGCGACTGTTTCGGCCTCACCCGCCCCAGGTCCAGCGGATACCAACCGAGGGCACTATACCCAGCCAGTACCAGGTCTTGGTGAGAAGCCGGTAGTCGTTTTCGCCGTAGTTCACAACGTCGTACGAATAGGCTCGTACGTTTTGATGATCGTATAGATTGATTACTTCCAGGAAGGCGGCGAACCTGCCCCAGGAACTCGTGAACGATCGGGTAATGCGCAGGTCGAGACGATGCGATGCGGGGTAGCGCTCGGCATTGAGTTCCCCCAGATCGTAGAACGATACGTCAGGGTTGTCGTAGTAGTCCCAATTGAACTGCGGTTTGGAGTACGGGCGGCCGCTGTGATACTGCCAGGCCACGTTGATTTGCCATATTGGCGACAGTCGGTACTCCGCATCGAGATACACCGTATGCCGCTGATCGAAAGGCGACGGTCGGTCATCGTTTAACTGCCGGGGGCGGAAAGACAGAAACGTCACATCGGTGACGTGCTCCGTAAAACGCGCCAGGGTGTAGCTTGCCTGCCAGGTCAGGGTCGCTTGCTCCGATGATTGCAGGGATAGCTCCAGTCCTTCCGATACCGCGTGGTCACAGGCAATCCGATAGGAGCTTGCCAGGAGTTCATCGTATAAATCAATGCGGTTGGCCCAGTCCCGGTATCGCGGTCGCGGGTTGTCCGTGATTTTGCGGTATCCCCGCAGCGCCAGCATGGCAGATTGACCAAGGCCCTGTTCGAACTCTGCTATGACGTGCTCGGATCGTTCGGCATCGCTGAACACCAGCGAATCATCCTGAATATCCAACTGGTACGATTCCTGGGGTTGAAAGTAAAAGCCCCAGGCCGCTCGCAGGGCAGTCTTAGTACCCAGCTGATACCTGGCACTCACCCGGGGACTCCACAGGTTGTCATCAGAGAGGTCAACAATATCATAACGCAGTCCGATCTCGGTAGACAGACGATCATTGACTGTCATCTGGTGACTGGTGAAGACGGATTTGTGCTTTCCCCTCAGACTGTAATCGGCGTCCAGTCTGTGGGTGCGGTACGTATCATAGGTCGGCGAGAGGAGGAAGTAGACCTCACCAGCTCCCAGAAAAGCCATTTGTGTTTCATCGTTGCGGACCGACCAGCCCCACGCGGCGCGCCATCGGGAGTTCGGACGGATCTCCACGGATTGTTTGATGTCATAAAACCGATACGTTTTTGTGTGGTGGGCGTATTGCACGCCCTCGGGGGAATTGGCATCGTCCTGACCTTTTTCCCACAGCTTGCCGATCGACACCACCGTTTCCAGATTGACGTTGGGACCAAAACGCGATTGCCCGCGAGCCCACAGGTACACATCGCTGAAATCAGCATGGGCGTCGTGGCCCGGTTCGATGAAAACAAAATCATCGGCGGCCACGAGCGAATGCAGTGATAGCGTGTGGTCGGGT
>JAHIVM010000347.1 GCA_018816665.1 Candidatus Zixiibacteriota bacterium | reverse complement strand
GTTCATGCGCTGCGGATCTTTTTTGTATTTGACCTTCAGCTCATCAACCTTGGGCTGAACGTCTTTCATCGCCTGCATGGACTTGAATGACTTCATCGACAGCGGCAGCGTTATAATCTTGACCAGCAGCGCAAACAGGATAATCACCAGACCGTAGTTGGGAATGATGTTGTACATGCGGGGCAGCAGCCAAATGATTCCGATAGCGAACGGTTTGATCAGCCAGCCGATAAACGGCGTGGTGCCGATATCCATCATGTCTTCCAGCCCCACACCGTACTCTTCCATCATCATATAGTCTAATGGACCCACAAACACCGTGAAGCTGTCGGCGATCGGATTCAGTGCCGTGAAGGGTACATTCAGGCCGCCGGTGATCTCCTTCACCTCAACTTCTTCGCCGCCCATCATGGCATCGTACTTCTTCCCCCGGGCAAACACGCTCTCAATCTCCCGATCGTGGGGAATCATTATCGCTGCGAAGTACTTGGAACGCAGTCCGGCCCAGCGGGCATTGCCGGTTTCGGTCTGATTGAGTTTGCCATCTTCGAAGTCGTCCAGCGAGGTGCGGGAGCCGCCCATCATGGCCGCCAGCTGCATTGATTCGTAGTCGGTCGCGGGACCGGGTTCAGTCACACCGAGGGGCGTATTCCAGGCCAGCGAGTAGTAGCGGTCAAACCCAAACTCCTGCGGGGCAGAGACTTTGAAGGTGTGGTCAAAATGGTGCTGGTCGGGGTAAAAGACATATCGACGTTCCATGGTGGCGCCGCTTTCGGCCGTGTAGGTGTACACAACATCAAAAGTCCCCGAGGTGACATCGTAGGAGCCCGGCTGACGATTACTGGCAAAGCTCAGTTGGTTGGTTGAGAAGGTCCCGCCCGCAAACCGCGCCTCAGGGGTCGAGAACTTCGCACCGGGCATCATCTGGATCGGCTCGCCGTCGCGATACGTATAGTCATTAAGCAGGATAGACACCGGACCGCCGCCCTTGCTGGAGAGCATAACCTCGTAGTTTTCGGTCCGGATAATTATCGTATCCGCCTTAACCGTATCAGCTTGCACGATTGCAGCGGCAACGGGAGAGTCATCGGGAAGAGCGGCAGCAGCTTCCTGCCCGGGCTGAGATTCGGTGGCGTAGGGATCCCCGGGAATGAGGCTATCCTGTTGGGTTTCAGTCACTACCGGCTGTTCCGGGGCGGGCTCGACCAATCCGAGGAATTCCATGATCGGCCAGTAGAAAAGGACCAGCACGGCCAGGATAACGACTGCGATAATCGATTTTTTGTCCAAAGCAACTTCCTTGTGTACAGACGACTTATTCTAAGTACTACTGCGGTCGGCGGTCCCTATTCAACCGGGTCAAAACCGCCTTCGTGCCAGGGATGGCAACGCAGCACGCGCAGCGCGGCCATTTTGCTTCCCCTGAACAGGCCGTGCTTGCGCAGAGCCTGTTCGGCATAATGCGAACAGCTCGGCTCAAAACGGCACATATGTCCAAACAGGCTCTGGAGCAGAACCCCTAACGTATTGCGATATAAGTATATAAGTAGGATTAGCGGATACGCGACCCAGGACGGTCGGTCATGCTTCCTGATTGACCCTGTCGAATACTCGGCGGACATCGGCAACTAACGACTCCAGACTGGGCTCAGTATCCCACCCATAAGGGAGAACACCGATCCTGCCGGTCTTTTCCAGACGCCTCCGGCTCAGCCTGAAAGCCTCTCGTATCAGCCGTTTCGCCCGGTTCCGCCGGACTGCGGAGCCGAGACGTCGGGATACAAACACGCCAAAGCGGAGCTGTTCGGCCGGTTGCCAGATAACAGTAAAAAAATCGGTCGGAAACCGTCGTCCCGTTCGGAATAGCTGGCCGATCTCAACCCGGCTTTTCAGGCTCAGCGAACGCGGAAGATTATTTTTTCCGACCAACTTTAACCGTCAAGCGTTTTCTGCCTTTGGCCCGGCGGGATGCCAGTACTTTGCGACCACCTTTGGTCGACATACGGGCGCGGAAGCCGTGGTCGTTCAGCTTCTTACGGTTCGAAGGTTGAAATGTTCTTTTCATATCATTATACCCACATTCAAATTAGCCCATGAATATAGCAAAAACAGGACAACCGTCAAGAAGTTTTCCACCCGATTTGAATCCTGTTGGGTACTGAACTCCGAATACTGTCCCGATAGTCGCGCCCGGGGCACCCAGCCACTGAAATGGCAGTTCCACGGCCGAGGTTGAGGGGGGTGCCGGGAAACCTGATTTGGCTCTACGGGATGGGGGCGAGCAGGGGCACAAGTTCGCGGGTTAACGTGGCGGTGAAGTCCGCCCAGGTGGGCAGACTTGAGGCCTGCTCACGATTGGTCGCCGAGTAGCGCCGGCACAGCGAGCGATCATCGGACAACTTCTGAATGGCGTCTGCCAGTGCAGCCGGGTCGGCCGGCGGAACCAGCAAACCATTTTTGTCATGCCCTATCATTTCGCTCAGACCGCCGGCATGGGAGGCAATTACCGGCAGACCGTAACAGAATGCCTCAGGGACAACCAGCGGGCACCCCTCCGACAGCGATGGAACAATCAGCACATCAGCCGACCGGTACAGCGACATCAGCTTCTCGCGGTCGGCAAACCCGTGAAAGGTAACCATGTTCCGAAGGTGTTTTTGCTCCACCAGCGCCAGCACGCTTTCGAAATAGGCCTGTTCTTGAGAGGCTCCGCCGACAACGTCAAGGGTCACCTTGGAACGTTCCAGAAGGCTCAGGGCTCGCACGAGGTATACCAGACCTTTTACACGGCTGCATTCACCTACAAACAGCAGCCGCAGAGGACGGCCGGCATCAAACGGCCGCACGGTTTCCGCGGGCTCGAGTTCGAGGCCCGGCCGAGCAATTACCACCTTGCATTCGGGTTGGCGAACTCCGTCTGACAACGATGCCGCGTACCGGCTCGCGGCGAGAATGATATCCGCACGTCTAAAAGTCGCTCGCTCCGCCCACTGTATGGCGTGGTAAATGAGGGATGATTTTGCGAGGTCCTGCTCTCGATGTCCCTGAATCACAAGCAGGATGGTGGCGCCTCGCCGCTTTGCCAGCCTGACGGCGGCGATATTACGGGCGGCCGATGAGATATCGCACACGACCACATTCGGGCTGGCGCCCCTCACCCGATTGCGAGCGAACACCATATGCTTCAGGGGATTGCGCAACTCGGGCGGAAACACCTGGGGTTCAGTCGGCTCAATAGCATCGTAACGACTTGCCAGGAACCCGAGAAGATGATCATGATACAGCTCGCCGCCGCGGCGCCCCGAGCCGCGATACTCCAGATACAGAATCATCGCCTCGCCCCGTACGATCTGAACTTATCCCTGATGGCCCTGACAACGCGGTGCGGTTCGCTGAGCCCAAAAAAGAAGGTCAGTCCGAAGTACAAAAGCGCCCCCGCGAGCCCGTGGACAACCAGTTTGGCGATCAGCTCAAGGGTCGTCTCTGAGGCTATCGGCCAGACATAGTTCAGGGCCAGCCAGAAACCTACGGTCAAAGTTGTGGCTGGCAGCAGCCGGGCCAAACCCAGCGCCGTATCCCGGCCCGGTGTCAGCCCGAGGGCGCGACCGAGATCGACCGTGAGAATCACCAGTCCGGCGACCCAGGCCACCGCTGTTCCCAGCGCGAGCCCTTCATGTTCAAAGGCTCCAACCAGTAACAGCGAGGCAACCACCTTTATGGCGAACGTACTTGCCAGAATGATCCCCAGCCGCAGGATCAGTTTGCCTGCGTAGTAATATCGCATCTGATAGATGTAGACGGAGTAGAACAGCAGACCTGCCGAGTATACCACAAACGGTCCCGTGGTCAGTTGTGTTGACACAACATCAAACGCACCTCGCTGAAACGCCACCCGCACAATCTCCGGTGCAAAAAGAATCATGCCGCATACGATGGGCAGCATGGTGAACGCCACCAGGCCTAGCGACTGCCGATAGAGGGCCAGGAGTTTGTCTTTGGCCGACGGCACAGAGTAATCGGATATCCAGGGAAACGAAGCCAGCGAGAAGGTGACCACCAGCAGGCCGGGGGGGAGCTGGCTGAGAAAAAAGCTGTAGCGGAGGGCCGCAATCTGTCCGTCGCCAAGATACCTCGCGGCCAGCGCCCGATCCACAGTGGGATACACAAACGCAATCATTTCAAGCAAGGCCACCGACAGAACCAGTTTCATGAAAGGCGTCAATGCCGCAGGAGATCCCATATGCCGTCCCGGGCGCACCACTCGCCAGATAACCAACGCGTTGTACAGGAACAGCAAACCTGTACCGGCCAGCCAGCCAATAGCGAGCGCGGAAATGCCGTGTGATTGGTACATCACGAACAGGGCGACCAACAACGTGGCGTTCAG
>JAHIVM010000346.1 GCA_018816665.1 Candidatus Zixiibacteriota bacterium | reverse complement strand
TCGCCATATTCACCCTGGCCAATATCATCATCCTGGGCGCCGCCAGTTCGCGTATGCTGGCCTACATGGATGAACCCGAGTTCTGCGGCACCGCCTGCCACAGCGTGATGAACCCCGAATGGGTCACCTACCAGCAGTCGCCCCACGCCCGTGTGAAATGCGTGCAGTGCCATGTCGGCGAGGGTGTGGATGCCCTGGTCGACAGCAAACTCAACGGCATCTGGCAGATGATTTCGGTGACGTTTGATCTGCTCGAACGTCCCATCCCCACCCCGGTGCACAACCTGCGGCCCGCCCGCGAAACCTGTGAGAAATGCCACTGGCCCGAGAAGTTCTACGGCAGCCGACTGGTAACCAACGTTCGTTACGACTCAGACTCAGCCTCCACGCCCCGGTACGCAACCCTGAATCTCAAGGTCGATGCCGGCTACGGCACCGGCAAGGCCGGCATCCACTGGCATGTAGCCGCAGAAAACGTGGTGCGGTATGCCTCGCTCAATGACCAGGCGGAGGAAATGATCTGGGTCGAGGCTCGTCGGCCCGATGGTTCCTTCAATCGGTATGTCAATCGATCTCTTGCGGGTGTTGCCACGGAGAAAGAACAGCAGCGGACTTTCGATTGTATCGATTGTCACAACCGCGCCACACACATCTATGAACGCCCCCAGGACGCCGTCGATCGACTCTTGCGGGCAGGCCATCTGGACCGCTCCCTGCCGTTCATCAAGCGGGAGGCCCTGACCGCCATCACCGGCAATTACGCAGACAACGACGCCGCAGAAGAAGGTATCGCCAACAGTCTGACCGCCTTTTACCGGCAGCATTTCCCCGATGTCGCCCGCCGCCGCATGATGGGCATAGACTCGGCGATTGCGGCACTGCAGGCGGTGTACGCCCGGAATATCTTCCACAGCATGAATATCACCTGGGGGACTTACCCCAGCCATATCGGGCATGTCGGCGATGGCGGCTGTTTCCGCTGTCATAATGGCGACATGGTGGACACATCGGGTTCATCGATATCCTCAGATTGCACCCTGTGCCACTCCATCCTCGCCTTCAACGACGAGGAACCGTTCAAGTATCTGCGGGCAACCGACACGACATCGGCCGAGGCCGCCATGCAGGAGTACCTGCGGCAGGAATTCCTGGACTATATCGGCGAGTGAGTCGAGGGCAAAAAACAACAGGAGGCGATGATCATCACCGCCTCCTGTTTTGTTGTCCGTAATACGATCAAACCGGTTAGAAACCGGCTACAAATCCCAGAACCGCCCGGTTCTCCTCGTTTTCGATATCGTAAGTATTCTCCAGCAGGAACCGGATGTTCGTACGGAATACATGGCCCAACTGAACCGTGACCGACTCGTAGTCATCGCCCATAATCTGCGAGTCCCAGAAGTTGTACAGCACCACACCGTACCACCGGCTCCGCTCGCCATCGGGCATGATCACCAGCTCGGCCATCCCGCCCTGGGTCTCGAACTCGTCGGTCGGTACCGTGTTTTCAAAGAAGGGGTTGTCATCGCGACGTTCCAGGTACTGCAGGTTCAGTTCCAGCTTATCCAGATACGACAGGGTGGCATCGCCGCCCAGCATCCAGACCTCGTCGGGATTGGCCTCACCTTCCTTGCCGTAGTAGCCGAACCCGCCTACCCGCAGATTCTCGCCCAGACCCTGTGAGATTCGCCCGGCGAAATTCTTGTACTTGTCATTGTCATAAATGCGATTGTCATCGGCCTCGCCGATACCATTGCCGTTCAGTACTTGGACAATAACATCCGTGCCGGTCTCAAAACCGTACGTCAGCATCAAACCACGATCGTATGCGAGATTGATGCCGCAATCGCCCACCGTCCGTTTGTACACCTGGTAGTCCTCGTACGTCAGGCGCAGCTCCCGCTTGAACAGCGGATCGGACACCTGGAACTGACCCACCATGACGTCAAACTCGGAGTTGAAGAGATTATTGAAATGCACATAAGCATCTTCAACACCCGCCACCTCTCCCCGTTCTGAGAAAAAGAAGTAGAAGTAGTACGAGAGGTTTTTCGTGAGCGGACCGCCCGACAGTATCTTGAGATTGTACGGCGCCGTGAAATCCACTTCCCGTCCGGTTACCGTTTGATGTTGCATGAACCCATCGAGACGGATAGCCAGGGGAAGGTCGCGGATCAAATCGAGATTGTCATCGCCGGTATCCTGGAAATACCGTGGTGCATCCTGATCTTTCAGCACGAACCCGTTGCCCGCAAATTCATCGCCATATTCCTTCAGGCGCGGAATCGGTGCATGACAGGTAGTACAGGACATGTTGTACTTGCGGGCAAAGGCTGGTATTGCCTCGGCATTTTCGGTCTGAGTGAACAACGCTGATGCAACCAGGCAGCAGAAAAAGGACACCAGCAGTACGGGAGCTACAATTCGTTTCATTTCGCCCTCCTATGGCAATACCTCGATGACGGTAGAGTGATCGTTAACAGCGATTATTTCAGTTTCTTCGGCGGGTACGTTCAGCAACTCCGCCACCGGCTGCACCAGTCGTTGGTAGTTAACCTGCGCCTTGACAACCATCGGCCCCGGAGCGGCGTCATCGGGCACGTCGAACGTGTAGGTTTCGAGTTTGGTCTCTCGCGGCCCGACACGATAGTCCACGCCCAGTGAGGCGGTATTCCATTGCATGATGGTCATGCGACCCTCGGCATCGAAGTAGGGCATGCGGAAGATTCTGTCACCAACCGGTACGCCATCGCGCTGCACTCCGGCAAAGTTGGCGATACCCAGGGGAACGCCCATATCCTGGTAGGCCAGGACATCGGCGGCTATCGTATACTCCTCACCCTCGAATCCTTTGGGATCCACCGGCAGATGATACACTTTTCCGGCGGCATCGGTGGCCTCGACATGCATCCACACAATGCGATCCTCCACCGACCCGGTAGGAAACTTGTGACCCGTCTTCTGATTAAACACGGCCGCAGTAAACACCACCCTGTCGCCGGGCTCGGCTTCCTTGAGATCCGGATGGATGCGCACCTCGACAGTACCGCGCACCTTTCCGGGATCGTGGGCACCGTGGAACAGGTGGAGGCGGGCATCGGCATGTTCCGCGCCCATCGATGCGGTTCGCATCGGCGCCGAGGTCATATGGCAATCCTGGCAGCGAGTGTCGTCCTCGGCGTACGGCCCGGCCTTCCACTCCTGCTGCGTAGACTTCACCCAGATACCAACCGGGTTTTTCTCATTGTGGCAAGCGCCGCAAAATTCGGTCGTACCGAGAAACTCGGACTTCACCATTTCATGAGCCGGGGATTTACCGGTACTGCGCGGCCCGTACTTGTTGCGTCCCGGTTCGCTGATGAAGTTGAAATTGAAGGGTTCATCGCCGCTGATCCCCACCGCCGTGTGGCATACCTCGCAGGATACGCTTTCGTTTGCCCGACTGCCTTCCTCCGGACGCGGCGGAGTGACATCGCCCGCCATAAACGCCAGCGGAGTGTGACACCCGTTGCAGCCGTCGACCGGTCCCTTCATCGACGGTACCTTCTCGGCATGCGCTACGGCCAGATCAAAGTATTCTATTTCATCCCAATGGTGTGTGTACGCCTGTGACATCATGGCCTGCTGCCACTGGCGAAAGAAATCAGTGTGACACGATGTCCCGCAGTATTCGGGCTTGTCGAACTCATCGTAGCCGTGAGACCCCATCTCAGGCTCGGCCCGTAATCCCACTGTCCCCGCCAGCAGCCCGATTGCCGCCAGAACTGCCACGAGTGTCAACCCGCCGCAAAAGCGGGCCGGATATTCCCGTCCCTTTTTCATGCCTGTTCCCTCCGATTGTGTTGTATTGCATAAGAACAACTATCACCTACCCCGCTATGAACGTGTGCCCGTTCAGTCACTGCCAAGATAGCGATTCGAGGACCATATTGTCAAGGTTGTGCTCGCACTCAGTCGGCAACAAATCTGCGACAGGACATGGGTTATCTCTATTGCGCTGAGAACCGAAGTACCTTACTATGCCCGCTGAAGTAACCGATTACGGAGATGGAGTAATGGACACGAAAGTACTGCTGGACTTCCTGGGACGTATAGAGCTGTTCACATCGCTGGATAACGATGAATTGGCGCTGCTGGCCCGTCACATAGATGTGCGCGAACTCCCGCCGGATAAGCTCCTCTTTGAGGAAAACAGCCCCCGCCGCCACGTCTGGATTATATACAACGGTGAGGTGGAACTCTTCAAGAGAACGCCCTATGGCGAAGAAAAGCGATTGACATTTTTTGGCAAGTATGACTTCCTCGGCGAGGGCGGGCTCATGGATGACTATCCCCATTCCACGTCGGCCCGTACCCTGCTCGCCACCACCGTCCTCACTATCGATCGCGAGGACTTTTCCACGGTGTACCGAGAGAAGCCGGAGATCGCGGTGAAAGTGCTCTCGGGGGTTGCCCGCGTGATCTCCCGGCGGATGCGTCAGGCCAGCACGCGCGTAGTCAATGTCGCAGCCCAGTACATTTCGGGGCGTACCCGCTCCGAACACGATTTGCTGGGCGATCGCGAAGTTCCGTACGAACACTACTACGGTGTTCAGACTCTGCGGGCGGTGGAGAACTTCAATATCACCGGCATCTCGCTGACTCATTACCCTATCCTGATCCGCGCCCTGGCTATGGTCAAACAGGCGGCGGCCAGGGCCAATCAGAATCTCGGGCTGCTCTCAAAGCCGGTTGCCGATGCTATCGTGCAGGCGTGTACCGAAATCATCAACGGTAAGTATCACACCCATTTTGTGGTCGACATGATTCAGGGCGGCGCCGGAACCTCCACCAATATGAATGCCAACGAAGTCATCGCCAATCGGGCCCTGGAGATACTGGGTCACGAACGGGGGGAGTATCAGTACTGCCATCCCAACAATCACGTGAACCTGTCCCAATCCACCAACGATGCGTATCCCACGGCGTTGAAACTGGCACTGATAGAATCCAACCGCAAACTGGTCAGAGTCCTGAACAAGCTGGTTCAGTCATTCCGGACCAAAGCCGGGGAGTTCCGCGAAGTCATCAAAATGGGACGAACACAGCTTCAGGATGCCGTCCCCATGACACTCGGGCAGGAGTTCGAATCGTACGCCGCCACCCTGCAGGAGGAAATCACCCGGCTCGAACTGAATGCGGATCTCTTTCTTGAGGTTAACATGGGCGGCACCGCGATCGGGACCGGCATCAATGCCGATCCGAAATACTCCGAGGAAGTCATCATACGGTTGCGAGAGATTTCCGGCCTGGATGTTATTCTGGCCGCAAATCTGGTGGAGGCCACTCAGGACACGGGGGCTTTTGTGATGTATTCCTCGGCCATCAAACGCCTGGCAGTCAAGCTCTCGAAAATCTGTAATGATCTTCGCCTGCTGTCTTCGGGGCCGCGTACCGGCATCAACGAAATTAACCTGCCGCCCATGCAGCCGGGATCATCGATTATGCCCGGCAAGGTCAACCCGGTCATCCCGGAAGTGGTCAACCAGATTGCTTTCAAAGTCATCGGCAACGACCTGACTGTCACTCTGGCTGCCGAAGCCGGTCAGCTTGAGTTGAACGTCATGGAACCGATCATCGCCCAGAGCATTTTCGAATCAATCGAGATGCTCAAGAACGGCATGGCTACGCTCAAATACCGTTGTGTCGACGGCATCACGGCCAATGTCGAGCGTTGCCGGGAACTGGTGCGGGGAAGTATCGGCCTGGTGACGGCGCTCAACCCCGTGCTGGGGTATGAGGTCTGTTCCTCGCTGGCCAAGGAGGCCCTGGATACCGGCCGAGGATTGTACGAACTGGTGCTGGAGCGGAATCTTCTCTCCGAGGAGGAGCTGGATCGGATCCTGGCCCCGGAGAACATGATCGGCC
>JAHIVM010000345.1 GCA_018816665.1 Candidatus Zixiibacteriota bacterium | reverse complement strand
CATCGAGATCAACCGGCTTGTAGACAAAATCCTGGGCGCCAAGTTTGACCGCCTCGATCGCCTTGGCCAGGGTGGCATGAGCGGTGAGCAGGATGAACGGCGTCATGGGACAGTGCTCGCGAATCTCTTTGAGGACCGCTAAACCGTCCATGCCGGGCATATTGAGGTCGCACAGGATGAGATCAAACGCACCCGGCTGGAAGACCGCTACGCCGGATTCGCCCGATTCGGCAACCGTCACAGCAAAGTCCCGGGAGGCCAACTGCCCGGCCATTTCCTCGCGCTGGTCGGCTATATCTTCTATGTAGAGAACACGTATCTCCGCCATTTTGCTCGTCTCCGGCAAGATCCAGACTTGTCTGAGTTTTGCTCGTTTGAACATACGCAGCCGCCCCCCTGTTTCCAACAAAAAGGCGACCGAAGGTGCAACCCCCGGGGGACCTTATCGTACAAATAGGTAGATCGGGTACTTATGTGAAGGAGGAGAACGTGAGAACGGTGAGAACTGGACTTGTGTTCATGACGCTGCTGACCGTCGTGGCGATTGGTCAGACAGCGTCGGCAGGCGGGATTTTTGACGCTTTCCGGGGCGAACGGGGATCAGGCGTTTACGCAACGGAACAGCGCGATGCTAAAGGTTTTGACCGGGTTAAGGTCAACGGCTCCACGGATGTGCTCATTGAAATCGGTGATAAAGTAGCGGTTGAGGTTACGGCCGATGACAACCTTCTCGACAACGTGATCACCCGGGTACACGGCCGGACCCTTGAGATTCGCACCCGGGGATCTTATCGCGATGCGGAAATCGAAGTTCATATCACGGTGCCGCACCTGACCGCCGTAGCCATTTCCGGCTCCGGCGATGTTGAGGTGAGAGACGTCAAAGAGGACTTTTTTGAGATCGAGATCAGCGGCTCCGGAGACATCGACATCAGCGGCGAAGTTGACGAGGTTGACATTTCGGTCGAGGGCTCGGGCGATGTCAACGCCCGTCGGCTCAAGGCACGGGAGGCGCGTGCGCGGGTTGACGGTTCCGGTGATATTGACGTTTTCGCCCGCGAGTTTTGCCGGGGAACTGTGAACGGCAGCGGCGACATAGACATCTACGGCGACCCCAAAATCTCCCGGCGGGTGCACGGATCGGGCGACATTTCGCGCCGATAAGGTCCTTCCGGCAGGTCAAAACATACCCTTATCCCGGCGAGGATACCGGCCCACACGCGGCGGGTGTCCTCGTTTCTCTAATTTGGGCAAGTATTGTCTGATTTGGTCAAATTTAATCGCGTTTTAATCGTACAATAGCCACCGATCTGCATATCATGTTCGACTTCAATGTGACCGATATGTAGAATAGGGATAACAATGTCGCCGACGGCCCTTGAAACAACAAAAGCGCCGGGCGATGTCAAGGAGGATAGTGTTGTGACCACCGAAATCAAACGAGCCAATTGGTCAAAGTTCTGCCGGCAGTTCAACGAGACCAATCAGTTCCGCACCTCCAGCCTGAGTGTAAAATACAAGCGCAAGGCAGAAGTACAAATAGCCGGGGAACGGCCGTTTGTCGGCCTGGCCATCACCCGCAAGGGACGAGCCTTCGCCGGTATCGAACTGCACACGGCCAAAGCCGACCCGACCGCCGTCCACGAAACCGCGGTCGCCATCCAGCGCCCCGAGAAAATACTCCTGGAGAGAACCAACGACGGCCAGGATGCCAGTTTAACCCTGGAAAGCAAGGACGGAACAGTGGTCCGGGTCGAACTGAACGGCGACCGCAGCCAGCAGACCTACGAGTCTTTCGTGCGGGAAGTGGCCTATGCCATGTACCAGAACCGCGGCCAGCACGGCCGGGACCGGGAAGACTGGTTTGAGGCCGAACGCAAAATCAACGAGGCCAGCACGGCTTTCGTACAGTAGCTGATCCGGCTCGTACCAAAAAAGCAACGGGCGCCGGGAGTATATCCCTGCGCCCGTTTCGATTCGTAGTCTTCCCTGCCTAGAACGACGCTTTCACGCCCATATATATCTGCCGGGGCGGCCCGTAGTTGAGCGGGTTCTGCTCGGCGAGCCGGTAGAGGTACGTGAATTCATCACCATAGATAGGATCGTCGGACCGGAGTTGCCCCTCAGCTGATTGCAGATAGCCGGTGCGGTCGCTTTCGCCGGTCCCCGAATAGACTTTGGTGATGTTCTCACGATCGAGCAGGTTCGTAATCCACAGGTACGGAGTCCATTGTATGCCACCGATTTCGATCATCCGTTCCAGCTTCAGATCCACCTGCATCCACATGGGATAGCGCGCAGAAAGCATTTGACCGGTTGGGACAATTGACACCGAGGCACTGGGGGCCGCCGCGTCGTAGACAACCGATGGGGTGTAAGGTTGGCCGCTGGCCGCAGTGATGGAGACCGTGGCCCGCAGGTTCTCGAATATGGGCGTGTGGCCCAAACGTGGACCCTGTCCCTCGGGCACATGCAGGCTCAGCACACCTGCGAGCTTGTGTCGCTGCTCGTAGTCTACCGGGACATCCACGGGGCTCGGCAAACTGGGATCAATCCAGTCAATACTTGGCGAACTGGAGAGTAACAGAGCACTCGTTTGGACGTCGGTATACGTATACTCCAGTGCGAGTCCAAACTCACCCGTGACTTGCGCAGCCACCCTGGCTCGCGCACCGATGGACTCCAAATTGCCGCCGCTGTTGGCATAGGAAGTATATGAGGACGGCTGAGCCATAGAAAGATGGTAGAGCCCGACTAGATTGGAGGCGTCGCGGTAGAACACGGACGGCTCCAGCACCAGCCCGGCGGTCGGCCGAAACACCATGCCTGTCTCGGTATGAAACGTCTTCTCCGGCTCCAGGGTGGCAGTCGGCAACGGGTAGTACAATCCAGCATCAATCCTGGCTTCGGCGAACTTCCAATCGACATAGAGCTGCTCAAATACGGGGCGCTGATAGGACAATCCCGACGATATGTAGAAGTCAGTCTGGTCACCCACGTTCACCAGGGCCGTGATCTGCGGCGAGATTCTTGTGTGTGTGGGAGCATCGGTGAGATCATCCTCGCCCAACGAGAAGTCCGCGCCAAGCGGATCAAGCGGATTCGCGAAGACCTGTGCATCGTAATCGAACGCGTCAAGGCGGATCGACGGCGTGAGCGTCAGGCCGTTGTGCCTGATCCGGGCCGAGATAAACGCTGCCAAATCCAATGGGTGTTTGGCCTCATTGGCCCAGCTTTCGTCCCACCCCCAGATGGCGCCTCCGTAAATACTGTGCGTGCTGGCCCACGGCTCCATGGTGGGCTGCAAGAATTCAAAGGAATGAACTGAGTAGTAGCTGAGGTCGAACCCTGCGATCAGATCCACCGCCTTGGAAACCTCTTGGGTCAACCGTCCTTGCACCCCATATTCGATTGTAACATGTTCGCGAGCATAGTCGTAGTAAGGCTCTCTGACCTCCACCAAGGTGTCCTCAGGCGATCCGGGGGGGATAGTGCCGTCTAACTGACTGGCAAAGACCGTATCTGCAGAGCGAAACAGATTGTGCCTGTCGAACCTTGGGTTATAAAACTCCCTCTGATAGTCCGGCCAATCTACAAAGAGCACACCGTCGCCCTTCGTCCGCGTGATGTAACTGTAGGACAGCCCCAGCGACCATCGCGTTCTATCGCCCAGCCGGTGGTCCAGACTCGCCCCCATGGCATAGTTCTGGTCTTTGTACCGAGGACTGTGTTCCGGATAAAAATACCACTCGTGCGCGTATCGCTGCCAGTCATCGGTCATCCAGTCGCCGGTCAGCGCCAGGTCCAGATTGGCCGACGGCGCCCAGTCGACCCGACTATGGGCCGACCAGCCGCGCTGACCATTGGCCGGGAAACCATCGGTTTCCCGCACCGATGGCGACCGGTCACCCAGCCACCTTCGTTCCACCGCGCCAAAAAACCGCGCGTTGGCTATCCCCGGCATAGGGCCGCCCAACGATGCAGAGTACCAGTTCTGATCGTGCCCACTGCCGATTACATTATCGCTGAGGAGATCGATCGTGCCTGAGATTCGCTCGCCTCCGCTACGCGTGGTCATCTGAACAATACCCCCAGTAGCGTTGCCGTAACGCGATCCTATTCCGCTCGGGTTGAAACTGAAAGTCGAAAGTGCCAGCGGATTCACCGTGGCCATAAGGACACCCGAAAACTCATCCCGAATGCTGATACCATTCAGATAATAGCCGGTGTTTCGCTCCCGGCTGCCGCGCACATGGATTTCAGGGGCATTGTACTCGTGCAGCGGATCGCGAATCTCCTGACGTCGCACGGCTGCCACCTGGCTGGACAGCTCCAGTATCTCCTCAACCGTTCGTCGAGCCAGACTGCGATACTCATCGCCACTCATAGCAGCATCACCGCCCCCCCGGTACCGAACGACAGACAGATCCGTGGCGTCAACAACTACCGGACCGTCATGGGTCGATGGCGAACTAAGGGCGAAATCGTACACGTTGGCAGCGTCGGCCAACAGCGCCAGATTGTGGATTTCATAATCGGGAAAACCGGTGGCCACAACAACCAGCCAATAGTTGCCCTCGGCAAGGCCGTCCAGACGGTAGTATCCGCCGTCATCCGATCCTGTGGCGACAGTCGTTCCGCAGCGTTCGACTGCCAGTGCCGCTCCCGCTATTGCTCGGCCCGATGCGCTATCAAAAACCCGTCCGTGGATTGAGACCTCGGCCGCGCGAGCGTCCGGGATCCACCCGCCCAAAAGCAGCAAACCAATCAGCGTCCGAACCAGAAAGTGCAATGTCAGCTGTCGTGATGATGTTTCCACGGCGAAAAACCCTCCCACTGTCTATCCGGCAGTTGTTGAATATGTGCGGCAAGATAGTTGATGCCAAAAAAGTCTCCTAATCCATCCATGTCAAGCCGTTTCCCGATTGCCGCTGGCGATCATTCCTGTGCAACTACCTGCATAATAGCTGGTTATGGATTTACTTCGGAGGACCGACTGCCGGGAGTCCAATTCTATAACCCATTACATAATAGTATCTTAAAACAACCATCCGCTCCCCCTTCTGGATTGGCACGCCGTTTACAACAGCAGGCTGTAAGGAGTAACTGCCATGACTGAAAGTCTCGTCCAAATACTTACTGAAGGTGCCACCTACCAACTCGCCGCTCTCATAGGCGCGGCCGTATTTTTCTTCGTGGTGGCCTGCCAGGAAATGAAAACCGCCCATTTCGACGCGATTCTCTATTTCACGCTGTCGTTCTTTTTTCTCGCTGCGCATTTCTTCGCCCTGTTGAACATCCCGGCGATGACCCGCGGCATAACAGAATTGAACGTCTGGATGTGGCTGGTCACGTTTTTTGCCCCCGCCCTGATCACGCTGTTCATTGTTCGCGGTTTGTACAGCCTGCTGACGGCCTGGCCTCGCGAGGGCATGGTGAAACTGTTTTTTGGCCTGACCCTGCTGCTGTTCATATTCGTGCTGGGTACGAACTGGGCCACCGATGTTCGCGGCGTATTTACCATTGTCTGGCTGTTCCTGTTTTTCAAAATGGAGTTTGGCGTCCTTCAGCGATAACGCCACCCGCATCCGACCCTTCTGCCACTCCGGGAGTCGACTCTTAAAGACTTGACACTCCCCGCAATCGCCGTATATTCTCAATAGTAGACAACAGACTACTCCGGGGTCGCGCTAGTCCCTCACCGCACCCCCAATCGAGCAACGTACCACGCACCCATCACCGATGGCGATCTGTACCCTCTCGCAGACTCCTCAGTGATGACGTTGCTTCACAAAGGTAACCGCGAATGGACAGTTTCCAGTTGATCGTCCTGTCAGTGTTGTGTCGTGCCCGGTGATTGACTGCCCGGGTAGCGCTCGACACCGAGTTGGGACGTCTTACAGATAAGCCACACTTGCACATCCACGTGGCACCCAAAAAACCAGCCGCTTCCGTTGCGGGAAGCGGCTGGTTTCTTTACGACTTGTCTTTTGTGTATCAGCTTTCAGTTTTGGCTATCAGGTCACTTCGATTCAGTTTGACTTTGTCGAAGCTCTCCGATGATATCAGATAGTACCAGCCCGCAAATCGCTGACTGAGCGTGTCGGCCCGGGCCTCTCCCGCCGCCACCTGGGACTGCCAGCGATCCAGAGCATCCTGCTTCTTTTTGTTGGCCCGGTCATCGTCGTTCCACAGAGAATCGGCCTTGTTCAGGAAGTCTGTATTCGCCGGAGCGGACGGTTTTGGAAACTGCTTCGGATCAAACTCGGCGGTAACAAACAGATAGCGGTTCTCGCTCCCGTCATCGACTTCACCCGCATCGCCGGCCCCCGCGCTCAGCGCCATCCCGGAACCGTAAAACACCTCGCCAAACCTGAGCGTGTACAGCACACCGTCCATTGTGTGAATCTGCAGTTCACCCTCGTTTGACACCAGGCGGCCGTCGCGCGAGAAGTAGAACCCCTTGCTCTGAAGCGACATGGCGTCGGTCTGGGAAATCTGTCCCCCTTTGGTGAGACTGGCTGACAGGCCTTCCGGTTTTGGACGGACCCCGTTGATCCGGACTCCCTCCAGCGCCGTCAACAGCTGCGCGACTTTCGCCGAGTCAACCGGCTTGCCGGTTTTGTTCATTCCCCAGGAACCGTCGTCCTTCAGCGAAAGCACAATGTTGTCACGCTGCTCCACCGAGCGGGATTGCTCGTTGATGCGATAGTCGTTCAGCACCAATTTGTTGACCTGACTCTTGGTGAGATCCAGAAGATTCGTTTCTATCCAGTCGGCGAACCGGGTTGAGATATCCAGATTCATACGTGCCGTATACACCTGGTTCTGCCCCGGGAGGCGCACGAACTTCAGTCCCGAACGCCCCGGCACGTCCTTGCCGACTATGAAGTCGGCCAGCACCCGGTCATCGGCATCTCGCAACGTGATGCGTTTGCCCCGCCCCTCCAGACCTACCACGGTCTCATCCATGGGATCAATCACTCCGCAGGCCTCATGGTCGGCCACCGACGTTGACCGCAGTTCCTCTTTTTTGATGCCGATTACTCCGGCCGCGGTTTTGGCCAGTCGGTCTTTGGCATCGGCGGGGTAGTCGTTGTGCGACGGTATCGTCCAGTGGTTGTTTTTGAACGTCACCTTAAACGGGTGGGCGGCACCCGATGTGGGATCAAAATCGATCACTTCGAGCGTCTGGGCAACATTGGGATCGGTGAAGTCCGCAAAAAACTCCTGTCCCTGCTCGGAGAACGCCTCGGGAGTGATCCGGCGCGGAGACGTGACGAGGGCAATCAGGACAAGGATCACCGCCACACCAACAAATATGCCTGTTTTTTTCATTTCATTCATGGCTTAGCTCCTCAACCTTCGGGCCGCCGCGGCGCCTTCATTCTCCCGTTTGCGCCGTCGGAACAAAGTCACCAATCCGATCACGAACACCGGTATCGGCGGCAGCAAGACGGCCAGCGTCTTTATGCGGCTCTGAATCTGGCGAATCGCCTCCTCCATGTTTTCCTTACTGGCCGCGATGGTCGCCTGCTTGCGGGCCTCGATATTGGTCTTGACCACGTTAAACCGCCGGCTTTCGACCTCCTGAAGGTTCTGCGTCATAATGCGCTTGGCCTGGGCGTCCAGATCCTCCCGATTCCGCACCTCGGCGACCTTCTGATCAAGCGTCTGCTGGGCCTCCGCCAGTGCGGACTGAGCCTCTGTCTCAGCCTGTCGTTCCTCTTCCATGCGACGTTCCACATAGACCTGAGTGCGAGCTTCAACTGTCTCGAGAGTGCGATGTTTTACTCGTTTCTTGCGCAAGTCGATAAACGAGCTGTCGCCCACGAGCACATCCATGCAGTTCAACACAAACGATACGTTGTCGAAGTTGATGGTTCCGGCTCCACTCTGACGGAACATGAAAAACTGATCCGAAATGACATCAACATCGGCGACCACGATCGCATTCACGCGATCCGGCACACTTTCGCCCATGGTCGTATCAGGACCTTCGGAGCCCTGCACGTGCGCGGCCAGAATATAGGACTCCCCGGTAGGCGTCCGGCGCGGATTGCGATTGAGCTGCAAACCGAAAAAACCGCGCTGCACCAATTGGGTCCAATCCAGGACCCCGGACAACCGTCCGGTGCGAATCAGTGGATCAAACTGATACGGTTTGGCAGTCGACTTGAATATGTAGCCCCCGTAAATCGTCACCACTTCCTGCAATCCCGAACTGGCAGCCTGCTCCCCGTTGAATGCCTCCGCCGACTCATTGCCCTTGCCCACAAACACGAATTCGGGCGGCAATGAGACGAAGTCCGGATGAGGGTTGTAGGAATCCCAGATGACTTGCGACGGTTGCCATTTTACACCAACGGCATCGAGCAACCCGCGGACATCTCCCTTGGGCGGCGGTTGCTGCTGATTACGCTGGAACGGGTTGGTCTGGGCCCCGGCCGGAACCATCGGCGATAACGACGGATCAATCATCGGCAGCGGGTCCACCAGCAACAGAGTCGGGTTGCCCGCTGTCATGTAGGTTTTCAGATTGTCCATCTGAGGCTGGGTCAGGGACGACGGCAGAATAACCAGGAGACCGTCGAGATCCCCCGTGATCGGCTCATCCGCCGATAAGGTCTGTACGTCGTACTGCTTTCTCAATTCAGTGACAATCGCCCAGGGGTTTTTCGACTGCATGGTGGCATAGTCAAAGCCGCCGGCCACCTCAGCCGCCGTTTGCAGGACGCCAATCCTCTTGCGATCGGTCTTCGCCGCTACCCGAATCGTGCGGGTGAGTTCGTACTCCACCGGCAAACCGACATCAAAAAACGGGATGACTTCCTCGGCCGCGCCGCTGGTCGCCGCTACGCCCAGGAACACCTGCGCCGAACTGATGCGGGCCGACTCCCGGCTGAGCACCTCGCGCGGCACAATTCCGAACTTCTCGCGGGCATCGCGCGCCTCCTGCGAGTACGGCTCGGTATCATGAATCAGCACCTGCACGCGGTCGCCACCAACCGCACCTATCTCCTGTAACGCGTTCAACAGATTTTCCCGGACCTCAACGTAGTCACGCGGAACCTCGGGACTGATGAACGCCTGCACAAGCACGGGGCGGTCCTCGCTGATTTCATCGATTAACTGCTCGGTACGATCCGACAGCGAGTGCAGCCGCTCTGCGGTCACATCAATCCGAAAACCGATTCGATCCAGAATGACATTGAAGCTCATCACGGCGATCACCAGCGCAACCACGCGCACCAGCTGGTGGAACCAGAACTGCCTGCGATCACCCCGGGTGGGCCAATGGCGGCGACCGATCAACAGGACATTACCGTACAGCGCCACGGCAGCCAGGGAGACAAAAAACACAACTCCCGAAAGGCTGACCACACCGCGCGCGAAATCCCGAAAATACTGAGTGACGGCCAGCGGCGCCAGCAGTCCCTGCAGCCAGCCGGCCAGTACCACCGTCCGTGAATCCACAAACACCAACACCCCGCAGAACAGAGCGCCGAGGATGAATCCTACGGTCGTGTTGGCAGTCAGCATCGAGGCCAGCATACCTACGGCCAGGAGGGCCGCACCGATAAACCAGTACCCCAGGTAGTTGCCGAACATTAAACCCAGGTCGGGGCTGCCCAGCCACCAGAGGACGGCTACATGACTGAGGGAGAACAGCAGCGAGGCCGTATAAATGCCGAGCACGGCCAGGTACTTACCGAGCACGACCTCGAGATCGGTTGCCGGCAACGTAAGCAGCAGTTCATCGGTCCCCTGCTTACGTTCATCGGCCCACACGCTCATAGTCAGGGCCGGAACGAAAAACAGCAGGATAAACGGAAACAGATTGTTCAACTGAGCCAGGTTGGCCAGATTGTCCGCGAAAAACCGTTGCTGCCAGAAGGCCGCGGCGGCACTGAGAAAAATAAACAGCGTGACAAACACATATCCCGTGGGGCTGCTGAAATAGGCCTTCAGGTCCCGTCGGCACAACACCTTGATTGTATGCCAGTTCAGTTTCATACGCCCTCCCCCGTTCCGAGACTGCCGACGGCCCGGCCGTAGTCAGTCATTTTGTAAAACGTCTGATCGAGGGGTGCGTCTTTTTCCAGTTCGGCCGCGGTACCGTCAAACACCAGCGAACCGTTGTGTATCAGCAGGACTCGTTCGGCCACCGCCTTCACTTCCTGCAGAATGTGGGTCGACAGCAACACCGTTTTGGTCTCACCGAGCTTTTTGATGTTCGTGCGGAAATCACGAATTTGATTGGGAT
>JAHIVM010000344.1 GCA_018816665.1 Candidatus Zixiibacteriota bacterium | reverse complement strand
GAGGTCCTGTTCCAGGCGGTCAAGCCGCCCGGAGTTGTCGGGGGGTTGGTTTTCGGTCATAGCGAGAGTTCCGTTCGGACGATTGGTTTGCCGAAAGGTGGCTGATTGTTATGCAACCTGTCAACCAAAGCTTATACGACAAAACACCCCCCCGGATGCTACTCCCGGATCTCTTCAATCACCGACCAGTCTTTGATATCGGTCCCGTCGATAGTCCAGTCCTCCCGCACACGATAACGGCCGTCGGGGAGGATCTCCGGTTTTGAAACACATCGACCGGTGAACATCTCACCCTTCAGATTCATATACTGCCAGGCCATGTCCAGAGTACCATCATCGCGCATTTTGGCAATCAGGGTGCCAATCGCGCAACCGCCGCCCTCGGAGATGGCCCAGACGGCATCGCCTTTCTGGTAGTAATGAAAGCGTGTGTCGGGATTGAGATCACCATCGGTGTAGTTTTCCACGCCTTTGAACATGCGGTTGTTGAAATCGAATTTGGGCATAGCAACTCACAAGTGCTTGACCAGAATGAGGCAGGGATTTTTGTCGCCCCACAGGTCGTTGACTTCGAGGGGTCGAAACCCCAGGGACTCATAGAACAAACGGGTTTTGGCATAATTGGGGTCGGGGTGGCCGGCGGCCAGTGTTTTGACCTCGAACAGCTCCACGCCTTTTGTGCGCAGCAGAGACTCCACGTGGTTGACCATTGCGCGCCCGATACCCTGACGGTGATACTCTTTGCGGATACCCATAACATGGATTTCGGCCGCATGATCGAAATGGTAGTTGACCGTCAGGAAAGCGATCAGCCGATCATTGTCGTGCACGCCGAATGATTCCATGCGTTCGATATCGTTGCGATAGCGGACGATAGCTTCCTCGATACCAAACCATTGCGGCAGCGAGCGCAGGATAGCCTCGCAGCTTGCGGCGGCCGAAGGGGGAAGAGGGACGATGTCAATGCGATCAACCATGCTATCTCCAGAGTCTATTTGACCAACACTCCTGATACTTCGGCGCCCCCCAGGCGAAGCACGCAGCCGGTCGTGGCTCCGCTCTCATTGATCACGAACTGTATGCGAAAATCAGCCTGGCGATGAAAGAACTCTGTGGCGGTCGACGGATAGATCTCGACCGGAGTTTGACCGGCGACCGCCGCGGCAAGATGATCACCATGACGGGTAACGGTCAGCAGAAACCGTGATTCCAGTTGTTCGCGATCAGTGTGCAGGGCATAGGTACCCGTATACCGATCAAGCACCGTGCTGTCCAGCGTGATGATAGTTCGCGGCGAAAGAATATCGCCGGTTTCCGAATCCTCGATACGTGCGGCTGGCGTCACTTTGCCCTCGTCGATAACCACCTGCGCCACCACGAGACCGTCGCGATCGCGCGCGAAAACATACAGCCGAGTATTGTCCGCCGCAGAAAAAAACGTGTCCGGCGCCTGGGGGATCAAGGCCTGACGCAATCGGCCGGACTGTTGTTCGTACAGCGTGCCGTTGTCGACATATACTGTGCTGAGGGCGCTATCGGGCAGGGAATACATGCCGACGTAATCAGACAGGATCGCCGGATCAACCTGCCCCGGTGTCTTTTGTTCCGGGAATGTGTATTCCTCGTTGAACACAATGGCGGCCAGGCCCCGGGCAATTTTGCGAACCGGGGCCTCGTCCTCGTTGGAGAACACAATCACACACAGGGAGTCATCGGGCCATCGTTCGAACGTTGTGTTGAAACCGTCGAGAAAACCGCCGTGGAAAGCATGGCGGCGCCCGTAAAGCAACTCCACGTACCAGCCGTAAGCATACGATGATGCCCGGGGTGTCAGGAGAGCGGCCCGGAACGTCTCATCGAGAATGCTGTTGGTATACAGTGCCCGATCCCACTTCAGCATATCCTCGACAGTCGAGTACAGCGCGCCGGCGGTGTGGAGGACCGAGAAACTTACCGGGACGGCATCCACTATCGAACGGGTGTCATCGATGGTATAGCCGTGAGCCCGCTCCGGCACCGCGGCCGACCGTCGCGCATACCCCGAGTTGAGCATGCCGAGCGGCTTGAGGATACGATGATGCAAAAACGCTTCATACGATTGTCCGGAAACCTGTTCGATAATAGCTCCGAGCACAATGTACCCGGAGTTGCTGTAGTGGAACTCTGTCCCCGGTTCGAAATCCAGCGGCCGGATCCGGAACAGCTCCAGCAGCTCGGTCTGCGAGATGACGCTGGTGCGCTGAAGATACACCTCGGGGATCTCGGTGTAGTTGGGCAAACCCGACGTGTGGGTGAGGCAGTGTCGTATCGTTATGCGATGGCCCGGGTTTTCGGGGTAGTCTGAGAGATAATCCGTGATAGGATCATCGAGCCGGAGTTTGCCCTCCTGAGCCAGCAGCAGAATGGCGGCGGCGGTGAACTGCTTGGTGATGGAGCCGATGAAAAACCGGGTACGGGGAGTGTTTGGGTCTTCAAATTCGGCATCGGCCCAGCCGTAACCCTGTTTGAGCAGAACCCGACCTTTGTATGATACCAGCGCCGATCCCTGGAACCCCCAGAAGTCATGGGCGGCGGTGAGATAGCGGTCGAGTTGATTGTACTCAAAGGGTCGCGCCCAGAAACAGCCGGCGAGCACAGCAATCGTAATCGCCGCCCCGGCCGTCGCCGCGACCAACCGCACCAGGCCTGTCCTGTTATCATACCGTGGCATATTAATCAGTATACACAACGGCCCCGGCCGGTCAACAAAACGGTTAGCGGTTTTTGCGGACTTTGGACCAGTAGGGCCATTTACATTGTTCGGCGGGGAGGTCCGGGTTTTCGGCCTGGGCGATGGCGGCCGAGAAAACGTCCTCGCAGCAGGGGTCAATCCGGCACTGTTTTACTCCCTCAAGCTGACGGAACAGCTCGCGGGCGTCACGGCCGATCAGTTGCTCGACCGAGGTGATGTCCAGCCGGTGGAAATCATCGACTGTAGCCGATCCAACTGACACGAGATCGATAAGCTGGCGTTCTTTTTCCATGGGGGAAATATGGGTGGTTGGTCGACGGCCGGCAATCACATTTGGGCGAGAGCGTGTGATCGACAACCTGACCGGGAGTAGTATCAGAATCGGCTCCATATGGCCGATCCTGCCGGGTGGTCTTCTGAGAGAGGCAACGTCAAGAGTCGGTACGGACTACCCCTTGAATTCCTTGCCGATTTTGTAGGCCTGGCCGATACACTCACCGACCGCATAGTAGGAACCGTCCTGCGGAGCGTAAATAAACGGCCTGATGGCTGCAATATCCGGCAGGCCCTTGGTACCGAGCACTTCCTGGTCGGCTTTGATGTCAATAATCTCGCCCACGAACTGGGTATGCAAACCAATTTCAAAGCTGTGCGCCAGGCGGCACTCGATCACCACCGGACACTCGTCAACATAGGGAGCGTCGACAAGATCACTTCGCACGGCGGTCAGGCCGGTGGCCTCGAACTTGTTTTCCTTGCGACCGGAGGCCATGCCGAAATAGTCTGCCTCGCGGACCCGGTCGATCGAGGGGATACTGATCGTGTAGGCCTGGCGCTCGACTATGTTGCCGTAGGTGAAAGTCGCTTTGCGCAGGGAGATTCCCACCGACGGCGGATTAGAGCAGCAGATACCGCCCCAGGCCACGGTCATGACATTGGGTTTGTTGTTTGAGTCATAGGATCCAACCAGCCACACGGGAGTGGGATAGGCGATAGTTTTGGGTCCGAGAGATTTTTTCATATCTGTGAGTTCCTGTCGAGTTTTCCTGCGGCCCGCCCCCGGCAGTTTTTGTGAGGACCGGAGGTGCTGGTCCGGAGCCATCCGGCTCCTACAACTCCTGTCAAAGGTTATACGAACGCATGTTAATGCTGTTGGAAGACCGGCGGAAGACCCCAGAGCCTACGCATACAACTCCGGATCGCTGACCGGAAGCTCCGGACTGACATGAACATCAAGCCATCTAAGCATATTCAGATTTCGGATTGTATCTGCTACACTTCTAACTTCCAATTTGGGGCGACGCAGCTTCTTCCAATCCATAACTTCGTCAAGAACGTCTTGCTCAGCAATACGGCCTTGTTTCTCTGGGGCCAATCCGTCTGAAGCAAACAGGACCGTTGCGATTAACTCGGCCTCGCTCGTATCCACTCGCAGAAAGAGATCCGTGATACGAGCAATCTGTTTTTCCCACGCTGCTATCTCCGCACCGTACAGGACTCGAATCTCGCCATATGATGGGCCAACCCGAACTTGAAACATGCGCCCAAGCTTTTTTTCCTCGATCAGACCATGGTTAATGAGAGCCGTTGTCACCTTTTTGAGGTCCTCAGCAAACGGACCATAGCTGGCCCGATAGTACTTCAGATTCGTTGGTAGCTTGCATCGTGTCGCGACGAAGGCGATCTTCTGAAATGTCGTCCTTCCGATCGCGCGGCTATGTGCTTCTTGTTCAAGTCGATGGAGTATCTCAACAAGTGCGATCCAAGATGGTTGCACGCGGTATCTAGTTGAGGATCCATGTGCAGGAGCTGATGCTTGTTTCAAGAAATCAACCGTCATGACCGCACTTTTGGCACCGTACGGTGCATAGAGTTCAATCGGAATGCTGAATAGCGTGAGGTGTCTATATAGCACAGGGCCCACGACTTCCCAATCCAACTGACCGTGACCGCAACCCAGGGGAGGGACGGCAAGGGATTCGATTCCCCATTCTCCATAGTGTTTCCGAAGGTGTTCGAGTCCTTCCTCAATATCGGACAGTCTGGACACGGATCGCCAATGGTCCTTAGTTGGAAAATTCAGAACCCACGGCAGGACCAAATCGCTGTACAAGTAAGGGCGCCCGAGCTTCACTTGCCCGGCCTTGCACCTGCGCTTGTAGTCCGTGAACATGGCCGGGAAGCGGTTCTTGAACTCAAGGGCGATGCCCTTCCCCATTATGCCAACACAATTGACTGTATTGACAAGCGTCTGAGCAGACGACTCGAAGAGATTGCCCTGCTTTACGGTCACTACTGAACTCATG
>JAHIVM010000343.1 GCA_018816665.1 Candidatus Zixiibacteriota bacterium | reverse complement strand
GGCAGGCCGATCTCCAGACGTTTGAAGATTGCCACCACCATACCCAGCAATCCCAGCAGGAAGAGCGGCACAAACCACCAGCCGCCGGCCGAATACTGCTCCTCGAAATAGGACCAGAAGCCCATGTTGGCGTGACGGCCAAGTTGATGCGACCAACTGCCCCGTCGTTCAAACATGCGCTCGCTCATACTCACCTGGCCGTACTGCTTGCGGTCCAGAAAATTGACAAACGTCCGGAAGTCCCGCGACGGATTATTTTCATCGATCCGAGGCCCCTGCGAGGACCGTATCGGTATGTACATGTGCACTGAGAAGCCGATAAGACCCACCAGCAGAATACCGAGAGCCACCTGCCAGTCGACTTTCCAGCCATACTGTTTCGAAAGATATGCCAGCCCAAGGATAGCCAGGGCACCGAACGGCAAAGCTATCAAGAGGTACAAACTAAAGCTGATCATGATGGAGCTGCAAACCATAATGGCGATCAGGATCCCCCAGTTTATTTTACGCCAGAGAAGGGCAAACAGCACGATCCCGAGTATCGCCGACACCGCCATAAACGCTCCGTAGCCGGCCCGGCCGTTGGAAAACAGCATGATGAAAGTCAGTTCGAGAATGGCGTACACACATATCATCATGTAGTCACGCGCGGTTGCCCGCTCATTAAGGATGAAAAAGATCGCGCAGACCGGGACCACCAGGAACACGGTCATATGAATGCCGACTCCCACCATGGCCAGGTACATAACCAGCAGAATGATCCGGGACGCCGCGGGCGTGCCGCGATTTTCGAAGTACTTGACAGTCAGCCAGACAATGGCCACCGACAGGGCCAAACCAAGACCGTAGACTTCGGCCTCGACCGCGTTAGACCAGTTGGTGGCGGAAAAGGCGACAAAAAACGCCCCTGCAACTCCGCCTGCGTAACAAATCAGACGGCTGAGACTTCCCGCCTCATCAGCCTTGAAGAAGTGCCGGACCAGTTTGACAATCAGCAGATAGCTGAACATGGCTGTCAGCGCCGAGGATATTACGGAGATATAGTTGATCCGGTAGGAGACATCCTCCACGAACGGAAACATCGAAAAGACCCGCCCCACCAGCACAAACAGCGGTGTACCGGGCGGATGCGGCACTCCCAGCGTGGCCGAGCAGGCAATAAACTCGCCGCAATCCCAGAACGAGAAAGAGCGTTGCACCGTAATAGCATAGACAATAAACGAGATAACGAATACCACTCCCGCCAGAATGGCGTTGGTGCGATCAAACTGTTCGGGTTCGCGAGAAGTTATCGCAGGCAAAATGTCCTCCTAAAACCGGTTGCACAAAAAGCCGATACAAGACAAAGGGTTCGCGAGTCGGGCGAATCCAGAATATAACAACTGGTACCGTGATGCCAACTATATTTTTACCATGCGGCGACGGTATGGATTAATTAAATCGTGGAGGCGCAACATGTTAGTCTGGAGTGGCCTACTGTTTCTCCTGGGAGTACTGGCCTTTATTGACTCCGTGTTCAACATGGGCGATGTCTTCCGTCGGGCAAACTCGGTAATCTTCCTGTTGGTCTCTCTCGCCTTGTTGATACGCACCGCCACCAAGGCCCGCCAGCAGGACCGGGAGCAGGCTCATCGCCGCCTGATGGATCTGGAACGGGAAGTGTACCGCCTCAAAGAGGATCAGAAAAAACTGGTCGATCTTTAGCCGACCAGTCGTGCTTCCTGCAATTCACGCAGTTTATTTCGTACTTCGGTGGTAAACGGGTAATCTGAATACGACTCCAGCAACTCGCGGTACAGGGCATCGGCGGCCTCAGCACCGTCGGGCCTGGTTACCAGAATGTCCGCCCTGATTTTCATTCCAAACGGCACATAATACGAATCCGGAAACGAGGCGGCCAGACGCTCCAGCGTGGTCACCGCCGCCGATGAGTCCCCCGTTTTCAGATCCAACTCTGCCAGCCGGAACAGCGCCAGGTCCCCCAGGGCCGGGTTTTCGGCCACCGCGATTGATTCCAGGCGAACCCGGGTGGAGTCCGTCAGGCCCTGTTCCTCAAAAAACAGTGCATTG
>JAHIVM010000342.1 GCA_018816665.1 Candidatus Zixiibacteriota bacterium | reverse complement strand
CGGCTATCACTTGAACGGCGTAGCATAAAGGGACAGAATCCACAAGGCCAGCAAGTACACTGAGATTAGCGCTTGAACACCAGACACAACGCGGGTCCAGCCGAATGGTTCAAGATCAAACTTCCGCCTAGTAAGCAATTTGAGCCAGCGGCCGAAGTTGATATCGCGAAATCCTATGTTGAACGCACTGATTGAGCTAAAGAAGAGAGCCCACCACACAAGGCGAATCCGCATTGGTATGCGTTTCCTGGCGTTTTCGGACGGCGACAGATCGAAGGCATTGTCAGGGCGCAATTCAACTCTGACCATTGAATCGATCATGTCGCTCTTGAGCACTTCGTTTTGCTCCCGGCTCTTCGCGATGCTTGATCGCCTGATAAGAAATACGATGCCTGACTGACTGCCCCAAACCATCATGGTCCAGTATATTGCCGTACACACAAGCCAAATGAAGCCGAGAGGTAACCATGGTCGCAACAAATCGGCGCCGTAGTTGCAGGTCAGGTGAAAGAGTATATACTCTAGGTAGTTCTCATCATGTTTTCTGGTCGCTGCGATTATGTCCCGTTCCTGCTGCCTGAAACCACGTTCAGCGAACCCCTCGCGAAGGGCCACCATACTTGCCGGGCTGGTTACATACTGTAGTTGATCGAGACCAACGGCAAGGGCCATGGAATCGACGTGAGGTGCATCTGTGATCCCCTCGTAGACGGCACATGCGACAAGTGCGTCCGTAAATCGGGCATGGCCCAGATTTGCACCCCTCAAATCCGTTCCACTCATGTTCGCGCGACATAGATTGGCCAAGTACAAATTCGCCCCAACGAACGTGGATGATGAGAAATCCGCATCAGAAAAAACGCCGCTCGCACAAGTGGTACTGTCAAGTCTCGATTCCCGTATCACTGCACGCCGTAAATCACCAGCCAGTAGATGACCTGTAAGGTCATATCCCTGCAATACTAACCGCCCGCCGGTAGTAGAATCGCTGAGCCATTGAAAGTGAGACTCAACTAGGCTACGCCATTCGTTGTGAGTCAGCCGTGGCATCGATGTATTAGTATCCGCTTCTGGAGCTACGTCCCCTGCTGCGATGCCAGCACACGCGGTGGATCCAATCGCGACAAAAAGGACCAGAGCAATGCATGACCTTGTCATTGTCTTCCCCTTCACTTACAGGACTATTCCAATGTCAGCCCAACACATCATACGGCCTCTGCCGATACACTGGGTTTTCCCTCATGCCATGGCAAGGTAAGGTAGAGTCTTCAATCTGGTTACACAAGTATTCGCAGGGAGCTTCATCAGGCCTATTGCCATCCGCCACTAGGTCAATGAATACCTGGGTCAACTGCCGCCCCAGCGGCCTACCTGTTTTACGTCACATTCAGTCCGACTGGACCCGTCGCACTCCTCCCTGCACCTCCATTCCCCTCGTCTTTGTTGACAATTCTATCCATTAGCCTACCTTAGAGGTAACGGCAGAACACTATCGTTCACAATCTCATCATCTTTCGGGAGAGCCAGGATGCGCAATTCACTCACGGCCTTCATTGTCTTTTGCCTGCTACTCGCGTGCGGAGCGGCAGTCGACGCACAAATCTACGATACCCTGTGGACCCGGAGCTACTTCAATGGCTACTGGGACACCGCCAACTGTATTCAGGAGACACCGGATCACGGCTTCATTATGGTCGGCGCTACCTGGGCCGAGGGCGAATCAGAGTCCGATCTTAATCTCATCAAAACCGACTCAATGGGGGTGGTGGAATGGACCACCATCCTCGGAGACAGCGCGGTAAACGAAGGCGGTAACCACGTCCTGCTCACCGATGACGGCGGCTACCTGGTGAGCGGTCAAACGGAGAAATGGGTGTTTTCCGGCGGTTTGTGGGTTGTCAAGTTCAATGCCGCCGGTGACACGGTCTGGACATGGCCGCCGGATTCCACCGACTACAACGGTTTCTGCCATCACGCGGTCCAAACCGAGGACGGCGGCTATGCCATCACCGGCACCAACAATATCTCCGGCTATACCTTCCAGGCCTTCCTGTTGCGGCTTGATGCCGATGGCAACCTGGAATGGATGCATCATTACGGAGATCTCAGCTACCAGGAGGGCTGGTTCATCACCGAGATGCCGGATTCCGGGTTCATCGTCGCCGGCATGGACAATACCGGTTTTGCCACGCTGGATGACTGGTGGGCGTTCCGAACCGACAAAAACGGCATTATGCAATGGGATTCAACGTACTACATGTCGGACAGCTATGATGAAGTCCGTCATGCGTGTAAAGTTGACGATGGCATCGTGCTGGTGGGGCGCGTGTATGCCATGGGGCATGTCATGAAAATCGATTTTGACGGCCAGCGGGTCTGGTCCAAATCGATCTCCAAAATCCAGGCCAACGAAAGCAACCGTTCCATTTGCGCCACGCCCGACGGCGGTTTTGTGGTGGGCGGCTGGCTGGGCGTGGCCGGACACAACCGCGACTACCATCTGATCAAGCTGGATGAGGTCGGCGACACCATGTGGACGTACACGGTAGGCGGCGGCGATAACGATCACGGTCGTTATGCCATCCCAACCTCAGACAGCGGTTATGCTTTCATTGGCATGAGCACGTCGTTCGTAAACGGCTCCGCCATGTATCTTGCCAGGATCGGTGAGGTACCTCTGGATGTACCGGGCGACGGTACGGTAGGTCTGCCGCGGGACTTCGAGCTGCTACAGAACTATCCCAACCCGTTCAATCCCGCAACGACCATCTGTTTCCAGACGCCTGTCCGCGCTCCCGTGGAAGTGTCGGTGTACGATATTCTCGGCCGCAGGGTAGTCAAACTGGCCGATCGGGTCATGTCCGCCGGCCGTCACACGGTCCAGTGGGACGGGGACAATGCCACAGGTACACCGGTGGCCACCGGTGTATATTTCTATCGGGTTACGGTGGGCGATCGCGTTCAGTCACGGAGTATGCTGCTGTTGAAATAGGTACGGTCAATACGACCGGGCCGATTCGTTGGAATCGGCCCGTTTTTTGTGACCGCTATTTCTGCAATTCCTCCACCAGGGCCGCAACTTCTGTATTGTCCGGATTCAACTCCAGCACTTTTTGATAGGCTATCAGCGCGTTGGCATTATCGTCCAACGCCTGATACGCCTGCCCCTTGAGCTGATATGAGAGCTCGGTGTAGTCCGCGGCCGGATACTCCTTCCCGTACAAATCCAGAAACGGTATGGCATCGGCATATCTCTCTTTCAAAAACAACTTGTATCCGACAATGATCAAATCAATCTGTATGAACCGATACTCATCGGCGGCATCCTGTTTGAGCCGGTAATATTCAGCAACGGCCTCTTTCACGCCGTGGTCCCGGATGGCATAGTACATGGGTTCGACTATTGATTTCAGAGCATCCTCTTCCGGTGGATGAAATCCTTCCACCAGGTACTGAATCCATTTGTCTTTCGATGTATAACTCCCGCCGAACGACTCATAGGCATCCAGGGCACCCTCTTTCTGCAATGTCTCGAGGTCCTTCCCCTGCTCGAGTCCGATCCTGATGATTTCAGCCGTTTCCTCCAGCATGGCGTGGAAAGATCGAAAGTCGGCCATAGTACCGTCGGCGCCGTGACCGGGGATGATTTTTGTGTCCTCCGGCAGCATATCGATGATTCGCTTCGCTACGGCGGCATACTTGAGGACATCGCCGGATTCATCGACCGACGGAAAGTGCGAGCCGTTGGACAGCGCGCCGACACAAGCGACTTTGGAGCCGGTGAACCAGACGACAATGTCGTTGGAGGAGTGCCCGCCCGGCACGGCAATCAGCTTGATCTCTTCACCGTTGAAAAACAGTGACAGGGAGTCATCGAAAAGGAGATCCGGCAGAGTTTCCTCAGAGTACTCATCAAAGAGATAGCTCCCCTGTTGCAGCCGGGCGCGAAGATTCCGGTGACCGATGACTACTGGCGATGGTCCGAAAATTG
>JAHIVM010000341.1 GCA_018816665.1 Candidatus Zixiibacteriota bacterium | reverse complement strand
CTTTTGACTGTCCAGACCTTCATCGTCGATATTGATCGAACCGCGCACATTCGGATTGGTGCCGTCGTCAACGATATTAACAAACTTCTCCGCTACCGGCTTGCCGATTTTGTCGGCGAAAATCGAGGTCCCTTTGCGGTTGAAGTCGGCCTCCATACCGTGACCGATAGCCTCATGCAGCAGAATACCCGAACTCCCGGCCGCCAGCACCACCGGCATTTCACCGGCTTCCGGCATAACAGCATCAAACAGATTAACCGTGCGGGTGACCGCCTCGGTACCGATGCGGTCCAGTGATTCAGGGGAGACAAACTCAATACCGTACCGGCCGGCCAGATCGTAACCGTTGCTTTCGCGCTTGCCGTTCATTTCGGCCGTGCAACTGCCGCTGACCGCGATCATCGGCTGATAATCGCACGCGATCCGACCATCGGAGGTCGCTACCATGATATACGAACTCTCATCGGAGAAACTGGCGCTGGTTTTGATCACGCGCTTGTCGGCGGCGTGCATGGCCCGGTTGATCTGCTCGATAGCCGGGATGCGCCTGTCAATACCAACATCTTCCCATTTCGTGCTGATAGGATAGTGATCGGGAGTCGGGTACAGCCCCAGATTTGCAATTTTGCCGGCTGTGGCCCCTTTTGAAATCGTGGCAGCCGTGCGGGCGGCCAGTTTCATCGCCTCGGGAGTGATTTCCTCGGTAAACGAATAGCCGGTCTGATCGCCGCGGACCACCCGGATACCCACCCCGAAATCAACATTCGTGTAAGCCCGGTTGACAATATCGTCCTCAAGGGCGACATAGCTGGCGACCGCATGCTGGAAGTAGAGGTCACAGTAGTCTCCTCCCTTCTCCAGCGCGATACTCATAGTCTTGCGGATCAGGTCTTTGTCGACTCCGAAATGACGAAGATAATCGTCAAGTTCGGAGGTCTCATCCAGTCCCGGCGACATAGCCAGGGCCGGTGTGTACTTGAAAATGGCAGGTATGGTTGCGAGAACCACACCGGTGCCGGCGGCTTTGACGAAATCTCGTCGCGTCATCTTGGCCATGAAAGTCTCCTCGTCATGCCGTCCGACTCCCGGTCCGGGCGTTCTGCGTCACACCACTTGCCGGACGTTCTTCTCCCTTTGCAGATATTCTTCTCTACGCAGGTATTGATTCAAAGTTGTCTGAGGAGGGTTTTTCTTACCAGGTTTGTTTGGAACTTCGGAAAAGGGCTAAGGAACCCCGGGATCGCATCCGACGGAATCTGACACAACCGGCCAATAGTATGTGACACAAGTGGTTCCGGTGACGAGCTGACAGTCTGTGAGGGTCGGATCTACTCCCGTCACTCCGGTGAGTCGGCGCCAGTAGGTCATGACTTCAGTGATTCCGTCTATTGACACTCATGTTTACAATAAGTGGTATCACAGGCCGTAATGTAACGAAAGCGCCGCATTGATGAGATGTGGTTGGGAATCCTGGATCAGAGTCAACGAGACCGATGTGGCCGGAACAGCCTGTGCCGACCACATCGTATTGATTGTTACCCCCGACCCACTGCCTTTTCGTACGGCGTGAACCCCGGCACACCCTTCCACATCGTCAAATCAGGCTTGTGAAACGCGGGATCATCGTAAATCATTTTCAGCAGCCGGTCGCGTTCCTCAGGCTCAGCCAGATGCGATATCCCCACCGCCCGCTCACCCAAACTCAACCGTCGAGGATCAAACGCCCCGTGCTCGGTCACCAAAATCACCTGGTCGGCCGGGATCGCGGTTGTGGTGATGCCCGCCGGGCAACGATCCACAATCTTGGATTGGCCTTTGCCCGTGGTCGACTTGAGCGCGATGATGGCCACCCCGCCCGGCGAGTACTGAGCACCGCGGATGAAATCGGCCTGACCGCCCACGCCGCTGTAAATCTTGCGCGCGTCGAGCGAATCCGCCCAGATGTTACCGGCCAGATCTACCCCGATCGCACTGTTGATGGTCACCATGTTGGGTTGCTGGGCAATCGTAAAAATGCTGTTGGTGTAGTCGCACGGACGGCTCTGCACCGAGCTATTGTAGTCCAGCCAGTCATACTCCTCCTGATCCGCGGCCAGGAAAATCGATGACACCGAGAAATTGATATTCTTTTTCCAGCGGTTGGTTACCACACCTTTTTTCACCAGCTTGATCATGGCGCTGGCAAACAGCTCGGTGTGAATACCCAGGTCGCCGTAGCCCCGCTCCAGGATTGCGGTCGTAACCGCCTCGGGAACCTCGCCGATACCGTACTGCAGCGTTGAGCCCGGCGTGTCGCCGGTGCCGTCCTTGACATACCGGGAGGCGATAATCTCACCAATCCGTCGCGCCCGATCATCGGGTTCCTTCACCGGACTCACCGGCAACGGATACGACGTTGGCAGCAGATAGTCGATATAGTCGCCCGGGATGGTGGTCCCCAGCACAAACGGCATTTGCTCGTTGCGCTCGACTATGACCGTCCCGCCCCGCTTTTTGACCGTCTGGATGGCTGCCAGGACACTTTCCACGGTAGTCCCCAGACTATAGTTGCCACCGTGATCCGGCCCGGATACGGTCGCCAGGACAACATCGGGACCCAGTCCCGTACGGGCGTACCTGGGTATTTCGGAAAGGTGCATGGGGTGATATTTCGCCCAGCCCTTATTGACCGCCTCCCGCGTGTTGTGACTGTTGAACAGCACCCGGTGAGTCAGCTCCTGGCAGCGCTCTTTGGTAAACAGCGACGGATACCCGTCGCCGAGCAACAACACGCTGTACAGGGCCACATGTCGGATAGACAGGTCTTTCCCCAGCTGTTCCAACAGCATCTGCGGCGCAGCCGCGTTGCCCGATGCATAAATGGTGGTACCGCGTTTGATGACGGTCGAGTTAATGGCCTCATCGGCGGAATTGATTATCTTCATGGCGTTTCCAAACCTCTCGTCTCGTACCTGCGGATCCTGTTATTAATGATCATCAGAAGCCGGCTCAATACTGGGTGATTCTGACAATCCCCGGGTCGATCGACAACCGGGCCGGTCTCCCGGCGCAAGCGTCTGAGAGACATCGGGCTGTATAAATAAAGAATCCGGGCAATAATGCAAGAGGTTTTGAAAACTCACGGCCCTGAGACGTACTGCAGCATCTGGTGCAGGCGGCCCAGCACCGGTTCGATAGCGGAGATAGTCAGTTGGGATTTGTCGCTGATATGCCGAGACCAGAACAACCCGGTTGGGGATATTCCGAGCACGGTAAAGGGTGAAAGTCCCTTCACGCTACTCTGAAAAGTGGGATCGACCAGGAGGCGTTTTCCCCGATCGGTCCGAGCAGCAATGAAGAACTCCTTGTCAAACTCCTGATTACCTGTCTGGAACTCCCAGTCCAGGCCGATCGCCTTTCTAATCCGGTCAATCATAACCTCTCTGCGAATCTTGATATCATACGGAAGCTTCTGCCGGAGTTGAAGGCGCAAATACTCTACGTTGTCAGCTCCCTCGAGGAAAGTGTAACCCGGATCAGGGAATTCACTTATGTCCACCTCGAGTCTCTCTCCACCAAAATCACCCTCAAAGACACGATACGTATACAACGCCATGAAAGGATCAACCTTCTGGTAGCTCAAACGGCGTGTCGGGTTGACCGCCGGCCAGGTGCGGTCCAGATCGACGAGAAGGCTCTGATATGGTTTTGCCCATGGCTTTTCGAGATTCATGTTACTTTTCTCCCAATTGAATTCTTGGCCTTCCGTATGACTGTCAGAGACTATACCAGAACACGAAAGCCGTATTCGACAGGAATTGGCTGGAGAGACCGGTTTCTTGGGTCAGGGACGGTTTGCCTCCACAGAGTAACACCTTGACAAAACACGATTTACCCGTACATTTAGGACAAATACGGAATACCTCTCAGTACTACGGACCTTTTACCAGGCAAAATATGCGACACCTATCAACACTGGTTATTCTCATGCTGTTTGCGGTCGGTTTCGCCTCGTTCGCCGGCGATGCCCGGGCCGAACAGCACTGGCAGTTGCTTCTGAAGTACGATCCCTCAGGAGTAACCTTGATTGAGGCCAACCCCATCCCGGTCATGACGAAAAAAGTCCGCACCCCGGGACTGATCTACGCTCCGGTCAAACTGGCCTGTACTATCGAATGGCGGGACAACACCGGCAAGGCGCTCATGACCGCCCCGGCCGAGCTGCCCCTGGGGTTGCGCTCGACTCTCGGCGACGGTACCCCGTGTGTCGAAATCATGCCGGAGTCATCGGTAGTGATTGTCCGCACGACCGGACCGCTGCCCGAATTGCAGCCGGCATCGCTGCAACTCACTCGCATGGCAGTCAAGGGCCGCGCCGCCGATTTTCTGCCCCTGCCGACGGCATTTGCACCGGCCAGCCTGGTACTCCCAATCACCAATGCTGCGAACAAATCTGCACTTCGCGACGGTCCCTTGCAGGTTGAGAAAATCACCGACACGGGTCCCGATGACAACCGGCTGGTGATTGTGATTCTGGGCGATGGTTACACGGCTGCCAATCTTGCTGCCAACGATTTCAAAAACGATGTTGCCGGTCTGTTTGTCGACTTCGACCAGAAAGTGCCGTGGGATGTCCTGCTTAATGCCACCAACGTGTACCGGATCGATGTTGAAAGTAACGAAGAAGGTGCCGACAACGAGGTTCTCGGCGTCATGAAAGACACCTATCTGGAATCATCGTTCTGGGTAAACAACATTGAACGGCTCCTGGCTCTCACCGGCAGCGGCTACTCCCGGGCCGTCACGGCGGCCAACAGTTACGTGGGATTCGGGGTGTGGGATGTGCTCCTGGTGCTGACCAACTCGACCAAGTACGGCGGCTCGGGTGGCAGTATCGCGGTGTCATCGGTCCACTCCGCGGCCAGTGAAATCGTGCTCCATGAGCTGGGGCATTCATTTGCGGGACTGGCCGACGAATACGAAACGCCGTATCCCGGCTATCCGCCCGGCGACGGCGAACCGAATGTTGACTACGACAATTCCGGCCCAGCGCTCAAATGGCTCCCCTGGGTCGAGGCCGGCACCCCGCTGCCGACCCCGGAAACCTCGCCCTGGACCGGCAACTATGTGGGAGCCTTCGAGGGAGCCCGCTACCAGTCCTCCGGTATCTACCGTCCCTGGTACAACTGCCTGATGCGTTCGCTGGGACCGGACCTTGATCCCGTCTGCCGCGAGGCGCACCTGGCAGAATTCCTCGCCGTGGTGTCTATGCACGACGAGTTGCTGCCGCCGACAAACTCCATCGCCAATCGCATTGCAATCGATCAGGCGGGCGTGACCTTCGAGGTTGACCCGCTGCCTATCCCGGGTCTGACCTACCGCTGGATGATAGAGGATTCCATCATTCAGGAGAGCGCCGATCCAACCTGGACCCATACGTCCTTTGACATGGCCGACTCGCTCCAGACTCTGCGAGTGCGTATTCTGTACGAAACCGAACTCATGCGCCTGGACACGGTCAGCGAAGTATATTCCTGGTATCTCGAACGCGTAACGTCCTGCTGTCTGGGCAGCACCGGGGACATTGACTGCAGCGGCGGCACAACGGATATTGGTGACCTGACTGCCCTGATCGATCACCTTTTCATCAGCTTCGACCCGCTTTGTTGCCCCGAGGAAGCCAACACCGGCGGAGAACCCGATGGAGTTGTAGACGTCGGCGACCTGACAGCCCTGATCGATCACCTGATGATCAGTTTTGATCCGCTGCCCGCCTGTCAGTAACCTGAAAGTACAATACCCCGGTTCCGCCTGAGAAACCGGGGTATTTTTCTGCTCTGTAATCGACCCTCAAGCTCAGCCGGTTTTGCCGGTGAACTTGAAGGAACCGAGATGGATGGCCGGGACGGTCATGCAACCGACCGAACTCCACCACGATTCAATCTGCTCCCGCTCGCGGGATATCCCGATGACGGTCTTCAACGCTCGCATGGCAGAGTCAGTGAACCGAAGGTTTTTGAGGCCGTACTTGATCTCGCCGTCCTCCACGTAAAACGTACCGTCGCGGGTCATTCCCGTCAGCACCGAGTTTCGCGGATCGATCAGGCCGTTCAGGTAATGGAAACGGGTCACCAGGATACCCCGCTTCATATTGGACACCATCTTGTCGCGACTGACCTTACCGGGCGCCATGCAGATATTGGTGGCAAACGCACCGTCATCGCTGTTGTTGGCAGTCACGGCATGACCGGTGCTCTTTTTGCCCGCCTTCAAACCGGTGGCCCGGTCGTACACCACGCCTTTGGCGACGCCCTTCTGAACGAAAAACACCTTCTTTTTGGGTACGCCCTCAAAATCAAACGGGAAGGCAACACCCTTTTCATCCAGCGCGTTGTCGTATATCGAAATCTGGTCCGAGGTGACGCTTTTTCCGATATTGCCCGAAAGGAACGACATGTTCTGGATAAACGGTTTGGAGCCAAAGCTCACGTAGTTCAGCCACTCCAGCATTTCGGCTACCGCCGGCGGTTCCAGAATGACCTCGTAGTCACCCGGCTTCATCTCTTTCGGATTCTGAGCCAGATCACACTTCATCACCGACCGCGCCACCATGCCGTCAACATCAAGATCCGAGAACCGTCGACCCGTCCCCGAGGCATAGCCCGATGATGTCTCCGACATGGGAATCATCAACACCGATGCCGCCGTGGTGGGCTGATAGGCCCGGACCCCAAGCGAATTGAGAATGGCGATTTCACTGCGCGAGGTCGCGCACGATCCGGCCACCGTGAACTTCTTCCGTCCGGCCACACCCACTATCTTCTTGACGATTTTCGCCCTATCTTTGGGTGTTGCTTTGGCCGTGGCTTCATCGAACGTATTGATCTCCTGATAGGTCGCCGGTCCGGGCAGCCCCGGGAAGCCGGGGTTTTCCGGCTGCTTACGGGCTATCTCCAGAGAGTCGGCCAGTGTTTTATGCAGGTCCGAGGTTACCAGCGAATTGGTTGAGGCCACCCCGACCTGTTTGCCCACCACACTGCGGAAAATCATGGTGTGGTTGTCCTCAAACACGTTCTGGTGGATATGTGAGTTGGCGTACCGGGTCAGACCGGACTCGGAACCCAGGTACACGATCTCGGTCTGATCCGCCTTTGACCGTCCGAGTACGCCTTCCAGCTTCTTGAATAACTTCTCTTTCCCTATCATTTGCTCACCCCCACCTTGACATTACGAAAGCGAGCCGGTGCCACGCCGTGCGCCACATGAGCCGACTGCATCGGTTCACCCTTGCCGCAATTCGGCACGCCCCACACTCGCCAGTGGTTGCGATTACAGATGGCATCACAAGAGTTCCAGAACTCCGGTGTAATACCGGTATAGGTAGCGTTTTTGTACATTCGTCCAAGCACGCCGTTTTTGATCTCCCAGGCCGCCTCAACCCCGAACTGGAAATTCAGGCGCAGGTCGTCGATCGACCAGCTTTTGTTGAGATCAAACAGGATGCCCTGTTTCGTGTCGGCGATCAGGTCGTCAAGCTCCCACGTGCCGGGCTCAAGATTGACATTGGTCATGCGAATGATTGGCACCCGGTTCCAACCGTCGGCCCGCATGGTGCCGTTGGACTTTTTGCCGATGATCGGCGCAGTCTCGCGACTGGTCATGTAACCGACAAACTTGCGCTTTTTGATGATAGGCGTGCGTTGAGCCTTGACCCCTTCATCGTCGTACCCAAACGTCCCCAGCCCGCCCGGCGTGGTGGCATCGGCATTGATATTCACAATGTCCGAGCCGTACTTCAGCTTGTTCAGCTTGTCCACCGTCATAAACGACCCACCGGCAAGCGATATCTCAGTCCCGAGTACGCGGTCCAGTTCAATCGGATGGCCGCAGGACTCGTGCACCTGAAGCGCCATCTGGGGACCGGTGATGATAATAGTCGTGTTAGTGTCGGGGCACGGCGAGGCTTTGAGCAACGCGACCGCTTCCTCCCGCACCCGTTCGGCGTTGTCCAGGAAATCCATGCTTTCAATGAACTCGTAGCCTTTGGTGCAGAAATCGCCGCCGAATGAATTGGGGTACGAACGACGTTGCGCTTCTTTGCCGTCAAAGGCAACCGCATGATAGCCGCCGCCTGACTCGAGAAGGTCCTGTTCGATATCGGCCCCCTCGGTAGAGACAAAGTGCTTTTTTGTTTTGAAAAAGCGCATGCCGCCTTCGGCGGTTTTGATTTTTGCGTTGGCCCGCAACACCTCAACTGACTGCATCAGCAGGTCAATCTTGGTTTCGGATGATACCTCGAATGGATCCTTCTTGAACGGCGTCTGGTAGCTGGCCACAAACGGTTCCTGCTCGGCCAGAACCACCGGCTCGTGGGCGGTCATCGCCGAGGCCCGGGCAATCTGCACCGCCAGGTTAGCGGTCTTCTTCAAGTCGCCGGCGGTGACATTGGCGGTCGAGGCAAACCCCCAGGAGCCTTTGGAGAGCACCCGGATTCCCACCCCGACATCGAGCGTTCGCGACAGCGAATCCACGTGGCCATCGGACACCCTCAGAGCCTCGTTTTCCCGTCGGACAAAGCGACAGTCGGCATAGTCGACTCCCTTTGCCTTCAGCAACTTGATACATTCTTTGAGTTTATCTCGCATGTATCCTCCACATGCAACAAGTGATAGTGATCTCTGTAGCCAGGGAACAAGCTAACGCATTCCAGTCGTGCGGTCAAGCGACGGCTACGCCGGAGTGGAATCAGGAGTACCGCCTGCGACCGGCACCGCCCAGCAGCCGTGCGGGGAGCAGGATAACTGCCCGTATCAGTTCCAGCACGCCTTCGAACGCAAAGCCGAGCAACCGAAACGGCAGTAAAAGCAGCCATACGAGGGGATAGATCACCAGCGCCAGCAGGGCCAGCGGCCAGCAGAGGACAAACAACAGGCACCAGAGTACGAATCCGGCCATGACAGATACCTCCCGGGTTTAGAGGGGGATACGGTAGGAATATGCCGAGAGTTGCAGAGAATCGGGCGGCTGAGCCTGCCGGTTCGGTGTGGCCCGGGCAGCCTGACCTGGGTTGCTCTGTCTTGTGTGGCCCGGGTCCGCCACTGGCGGACCTGCCCGGGTTTACGGCTAGAACAAGAAACCTTCTATGTCTTCCCGCGCTCTACGGACAACCTGGCATCGGCGGGAAGTTGATGAACAGGTGGTCGATCATGGCGGTCAGGTCGCCCACATCCACCATGTTGTCCGGCTGGCCGCCGAAGATTTCCGGCGCAAAGTCCGACTCCTCAAGACAGCACAGCGGCGTGAAACTGATAAACAAATAGTCAATCAGGGCGGTTAGATCGCTGACATCCGGAGCGTCCCCGGTGGGCGTGCAGTTCGGCTGCAACTGCACATTGCCGCGCGTTGCCACACAGCAGGAGCCTACGATCTGAATCGTATCCTCAATCGGGAAGAAGTTGTGCTTTGACGCCACTACCGTAGCGATGCCAGACGAAATGAATGGAACTCCCGAAAACGTCGCGGTACCCGTAGGATCAGTGTATGCAATAGCATAACTCTCGGTGCCCTTTTGGAGGCATACTTTGGCGTCCGCCACCGGTTCTCCCGCCGACATCACCGTCACGTTGAAGGTCTGTGCGCCCAGTCCGATTTCGTCGGGCGAGGAGCAGATGAGGATCGACGGGTTGGCGGTCCAGAGCCGCATCTGCGGGTCACCCAGGTAGATGTAGTTGAAGAATGCCGCCCGGCGGTAGTCATCGATACGCCAATCTGGTGGAGCTAATAGTTCTTTGGCAAGAGCAAGGGCTTTCCCCAACTCCGGCACACTTTGCTGAAAGATCAGCTCCATCATTCGCTCATGGAAATCCACGTACAACTTGTGCGACCAGTCGTAGTACATGGCGCCAACATATCCTACTCCGCCTCCGGTCGGGTTGAGCATGAATGCCCTCGCTGTGGCATTGGGCTGCGTGAGGGCGGCGTTAAAACAGGTGAGATTAAAGAAGACGCTGTACTCTCCCGTGTTAGCCATGGAGTCGGCGAAATACGTATACTTAACTTCCTGAAACGTCTTAGGGTTTCGCGTCCAGCGTGCGGCTATATTGCCACCGTTCTGAGCCTGGCTGCAATTGATGATCAGCCCACGTCCCGCATCCATCTCAGCCTTGACCACGTCCGGTCCCTCGGCGAAGTAAATGCTATCCTGCATGTTGGCTGGGCAGTAGTTTCGCATGTTGCTGAGCAATACATGACTGAACCGCGGATTGGACCACTCGACGTCGTCTTCGAAACAGATCGTTGTCCCGCAGAAGAGCGCCTCAGTCTGATAGCCGATGTGAGTGGTATCGTACTGATAGCTGACCATTTTGTTGAGCATCGCGGTTGTCTGGGCCGAAGTAGAACAGGGCAACCGCCCCAGATACACTTCGGCTACATAGTCAACCGAATCACCCCGATTGAAGGCTTCACCGAAGAGCGTATCACCGTCCTCATTCCAGTTGTAGTCCAGATGAGAATAGTAATTGTCAGTCGGAATCGTGTCGAGCAGACTCCAGCAGTACATGAACGGAATGATGTTCACATCACCGCCCAACATCACCCACTCGGTGTGATATTGATTGTGGTATTCCCTGATGCAGTTGCGGACTTGAATCTGGATGCTGTCGCCGGGGTAATGGGCGGTGATATATTCCGTGGTTACGATTTCGGTTGGCGTACCCGCCCTGGTTTTCAGATCGGCATAAGGCGCGAACGCCGGCGCCATATCCTGATTCGTAACAATCAGGCAGGCAACTGAGTCCACCGGCAAGGTGGTGGCGGCTACTGTAGCAGCCTGCGCGACGGTCGCATGTTGCAGAGTCGCCACCAATATGAGCAATAGAGCTTGTTTCATTTGCTTGGTTCTCCAGGTTATTTTGCTCCTGCACAGCGATGCTAATACTGACGCCAAATCGCCTCTGTGCTGTCCGGTGGAATGACGATCTGGTAGCTGTCTCCTTGCTGCATCGGGCGGAAGGACTCCGGAAGAAAGGAACTATCCAGATCGTTCATCCATAGATCACTAAGCAGGTTCAAGCTACCGTTATCGTTGAAGGTGCAATTCAAGTGGAGATTGCACCGGCGACGCTCGCCAGAGGGGCGGCGCCGATCCTCGAAATTCACCCTTACGGAGAGGATCTCCTTGACGGTCAGCGGGACAAGCCGGATAAGCCAATCCACCGTGTCATCCTTGTCGATTGGGTACGACAGACTGATCGGCTCCGAGACAACTTGAAATCCCTCACTGTATATCATGGTCGCCAAGGGGCCACTTATATTGTCCATGGCCTTGAGCCGATAGTGAACTGTCGAAGTGTCACCTATATGGAAGGGAGGATATATTATCGTGGTATAGTCGAACAGAGAATGCCCCCCACCTGATGTGCGAGGTAGTACCACAATTGAGTCCCGGTCAAAAAACACGTTCAGGTGCGTATTGAGGCAGTCGTATCGATCACGTGTGTACTGATCAAGACGCTCCAGAGCCAGCAGAGTGCCGTCGTCGTCAAGACAGTAACCTACTATGAGCTTGCCGGCCTCTTCTCCTTCCGCGTACACGTGGATAGAATGCGTGCCCGACCGCAATGGTACAAACACAAATGAACCGGTGAAGGTAGCCCCGAGCGAATGGTCACCGGCCCAGATCAGCACCTAATCGGTAAGAAGCCGGATTCCGGGACGATTGTGCCAGATATGTATGCGCCAGGCTGTATCGGGAGGATAGGCTTCTCGGGTGACCTCAAGAGTGAAGTCAACCCTGGTGGGCTGTAGCGGACCGGGCAAGGATTCGAAGTCAAAAGTGCCCACGAAAAGCCTGGTCGCGTCCGGAACGGCAACAAAACCGCTCCCGGGCAGTTTCGCGGCGTATCCATCGATGTGCGCGCTTATTTCATTGGTCACGGGTGGCGGACCGGAATCGGGGTCATATGTGAAAGTCCAGCGTGAACCCGAAGGATCGGCCCAAGCTGCGGCCATCGTGCAGCAGAGAAAGATTGCCTGCATCGACAATAGCGTCACTATTCTCATGATTGCCTTCTCTCATCGCGCTTCGGCACAGAATCCGACAGCCGCACTACACTCTCCCCTCAGTTGTTCAGCGTGTGTGCCCCACCCGCTATGATAAAATAACGTGTGAAACGTGAGAATGTCAAATGAAAAGACGAGGTATTTGTCTCCCTTGCAGAGCAGAAACCCGGTTGGACAAACCAACCGGGCGTATGGACTAATGACCGTCAATAGAAAGTCGTGTACGTTGTTAAGGAAAGTGAGTGAAAATCAGCTCTTACTCGGCTTGTCGGTACCAAGCTGATACCGCTGGATCTTGCGGTACAGTGTCGAGGTGTCAATACCCAGGATGCGGGCCGCCTCGGCCTTTTTACCCTCGGTCTGACTCATGACAAAATGAATGTAGGCTTTTTCAATCGACTCCAGAGTCGGATTGCTCGGTTCGTTTTCGCTGACCACATGGATTTCGTCAACCTGCGAAAGTTTGTCCGGGAAGTCGGAGATATCAAGCTGGTCGGTCCGGTTCAGCAGAATCGCCCGCTCAACGATGTTCTCCAGCTCTCTCACATTGCCCGGCCAGTTGTAATTCAACAGGTACTCCATCGCCTGAGCCGAGATTTGTTTGCGTCGGACTTTGTTTTTCTCGCAGTACTTGTTAACAAAGAAATTAACCAGCAACGGGATGTCATCGCGACGTTCCCTCAACGACGGAATATTAATCGGGATAACGTTCAGACGGTAAAACAAGTCCGCCCGGAACCGCCCGGCCTTGACATCGTTTTCCAGATCGGCGTTGGTCGCCGCGATCAGCCGGACGTCGACATCAATCGGCTTGGTTTCGCCCACCGGCGTTATTTTTTTGTCTTCCAGCACGCGCAACAGTTTTACCTGAATAGCCAGCGACGTGTTACCTACTTCATCGAGGAAAAACGTCCCGCTGCTCGCCACTTTGAACAGGCCGTCTTTGTCTTTTATCGCTCCGGTAAACGAACCCTTTTTGTGTCCGAACAGCTCCGATTCCAGCAGCGATTCCGGCAGGGCGGCGCAGTTGATCGTTACAAACGGTCCCCCGCAACGAGGCGAATGATGATGGATCGCCCCGGCGATCAGATCCTTACCGGTACCGGACTCTCCCCGGATCAGCACGGTCGAATCGGACCCCGCCACCCGTTTGGCCAGTTTTTTCAACCGAACGATTGTCTCGGACGTACCCAGAAAGCGATCGAACGAATTGTCGGTCTGGAGTTGCTTTTTGAGCGAAACGTTTTCGTTGACGAGCGCGCGGCGGTGCATTGATTTTTCGATCACCAGCTTGATTTCGTCAACCTTGAACGGCTTGGTGACATAATCCGCGGCACCCTCTTTCATGGCCTCGATCGCTGTGTCCACCGAGGCAAAGGCGGTCATGACGATAACTTCCTGACCGCTTTTGAAGGTCTTGATTTCCTTGAGTACATCCAAGCCGGTCATCTCCGGCATATTGAGATCGGCAATGACGAGATCGAAGTTGTCTTCGCGAAGACGGGTAACGCCGTCGGGCGCCGACGTCGTCGTGGCGACCTCGTACCCCTCTTTGGACAGCATGATCTCCATGAAGTTGCACATGGAGTCTTCATCGTCAATTACTAGAATCCTGGCGGGCATACACTCTCCGGCTAGACTACCTGAAGCGTTTTTTATGTACTCGTACACTATGCAATTCGGCACTCCTACAGGGGTCTGAATGATCCCAAAAGATATTGCGCACAACTTAAACAGAGGATTGACCGACTGTGGTAACGTCCCTATATTCTGAGCAACTTTTGGGGGACTGACCGGTTACAAGAGTCAAGACATGACAGTTACGCTCGGACGGAGCTATAAATGGAAACGTACTCTCATAAGGAACGAATGCAGATGATCCTGGCCGGGGAAACCCCTGACCGGTTTGCTGCCTCGTTCTGGCGACACTTTTTTCATATGGAACACTACGCCCGGGGTACGGCCGATGCCATGCTCCGTTTCCAGCAGGAATTCGACTGGGACTTCATGAAGATCAACCCCCGGGCGGACTACCATACCGAGGGCTGGGGCCTGGTGCAGGAGTGGTCTCACGACGAGTTCAAAAAACACAAGAAAGTCAGCTTCCCGATTGGTTCCATCGATGACTGGGCAAAGATTCAGCCGCTGGATCTGCAATCCCCCCCGCTGGCCGAACACCTGAAAGTCATGTCATTGATTCGCAAGGACTCCGACCGGGAATTGCCCCTGTTAATGACCGTCTTCAATCCGCTGGGTATCGCCGGACGGATGGTGCCCGACCGCAGGATCCTGGTTGAACATCTTCGCTCCGCCCCCGAAAAGGTGGAACCGGCCCTGCGAGCCATTACCGATACGTTCGTCCGCTTCACTTCCGAGCTGCGAAACGCGGGGGCCGACGGCCTCTTTTTTGCCACCCTGCAGTGGGCATCGAGTGACCTGCTCACCTGGGAGGAATACCGGCGTTTTGGGGTCCCGTATGATCTGGAGGTGATACGAGCGGCCGAGGACGATGCCATGAATATCCTGCATGTCTGCGCGGGCAGCAACTACCTGGCACAACTGGCAAAGATCGACGATTATCGGGCTGCGGCCTATAACTGGGACAGTCAGGACCCCACCAACTTGCCGATAGACAAGGCATACGATGTACTCGGCACGGCCCCGGTAGTGGGCGGTGTCGACCACGAAGGGTGGCTGCTTCACGGCACTCCGGATGAGGTTGGCGGATTGATCGATGAGTTACGGGATCGGCACCGGCGGAGCCGGTTGATCATCGGCCCCGGTTGCGCCCTTCCACCGGAAGTCAGTAAGGTCAACCTGCACGCTATACGAGAGAGGTTGTAGTTTTATGGATAATGATCGCAGACAACTGGTAGACAACATTCGTATTGCCATCGCCTCCGCACAGTCAGAAAACGAAGTACTCGAAGAGGCGGCCAAGCTTATTGACAGTTTCTCTGATAGCTACAATTGGACCGGCTTTTACATGATGCGCGGCAACGCTCTTGAGGTCGGTCCGTATGTCGGCCCGGCCACCGAGCATACGCGGATTGAACTCAACAAGGGTATTTGCGGTGCAGCGGCATCGCGCGGCGAAACCGTGATGGTCGACGATGTCCGCTCGGACTCACGATTTCTGGCCTGCTCCCTGTCCACTCGTTCGGAAATCGTGGTGCCGCTTCTTGACGGAGAGATCGTGCTGGGAGAAATCGATATCGATTCGGACCGTCCGCACAACTTCACGTCGGCCGATCGCGAAATGCTGGAGACTATCGCTCAGGTTATAGTCGAGCGCTTAAGCAAAGTGCGCTGATCGGGCAAGCCGACCGGCGCACTTCAGTACCTGTAGAGTCGGAGGTTCACTCCGACGACATTAATTCACTTACCAGTTTCGTAAACCGCAGGGCATCCTTGACCGGAGACCCCTCAGTGATCAGGGCCTGCCCGTACAGCAGGTCGGCGAAATCCTTCAGCCGGGGATCATCTTTGTTGGCCGCCAGCAGATCTTTCATGCGTTTCAGCACCGGGTGGTCGGGGTTGACCTCAAGAATCCGTTTCGTCACCGGCACATCCTGATTCATCGCCCGCATGATACGCTCCATGTTGGCGTCCATTCCGGATTTATCGGCCACCAGACAGCAGGCAGAGTCGGTCAGACGCTTCGAGAGCCTGACTTCCTTGACCTCCGCCTCAAGCTGTTTCTGCAAAGACTCAAGCAGTTCCTTGTAGTCCTTCCGGGAGGCCTCCCGCTGTTCTTTCCGTTCTTTCTTTTCGTCCTCGCTGTCAAGGTCAAGATCGCCCCGATGGATGGCGGTCAGTTTTTTGCCGTCGTATTCCGAGAGCGCCTGCACCACCCATTCATCAACTACATCCACGAGAAACAGTACTTCGTACCCTTTGCTCCGGAAGACTTCGAGCAACGGCGATTGTCTCACGGCATCCAGGTTCTCACCGGTCAGGTAGTAGATGTCCTTCTGTGCCTCCGGCATACGATTGACATACTCCCGGAGTGACACCGGACGATCCTCCTCACCGCTGGAATGGAACAGCACGAGCTCCCGCAGCTGCTCCTGCTTCTCGGCGCCGAAATGGAACCCCTCTTTGAGCGTGGAACCGAACTGCGCATAGAACTTCAGATATGTGTCGAAGTCACCGTCTTTGAGTTCGACCAGGGTGTTCAGCACCTTGCCCACGATGTTTTTTCGGATCCGTCTGATGATGGCATCGTCCTGGAGCATCTCGCGCGATACATTCAGGGGCAAATCGCTCGAGTCCACTACGCCCCGCACAAAACGGAGATTCCGGGGCAGCAGGTCTTCGCAATTGTCGGTAATGAACACATTTTTGACATACAGGTGTACGCCCTTGCCGCTGTCCGGAAGGAACAGATCAAAAGGCGCCTGCGCCGGGATGTACAACAGGGCGCGAAACTCGGTGGCGCCTTCGGCGATATAGTGGATGACCTTCAGCGGATCGGTGTAATCATGGCTGATATGCCTGTAGAACTCGTTGTGCTCATCGGGACCGATTTCGTTTTTGGCCTTCTTCCAGATCGCCTTCATCGAGTTCAGCGTTTCTTCCTCGGTGACCTCCACCTCTTCGCCGTCCTGTATTTCGGACTTCTTCTGGCGCGTGATATCCATAACAATCGGAAAGGCTATGTAGTCGGAGTAGTCCTTGACGATCTGTCGGATCTGCCACTCTTCGAGAAACATGTGCATGTCATCGCGAAGATGCAGAGTGATATCGGTGCCGTTGCCCTCGCGTTCTGCGTCCTCAATAGTGTAGTTGCCATCGCCTTTGGACGTCCACCGAACCGCCGTATGGCTATCGCCCGCGCGCCGGGTCAGCACGGTGACCAGGTCCGCCACCATAAACGAGGAATAGAACCCGACTCCGAACTGCCCGATGAATTCGGCGTCGTTCGCCGTTTCCCCGCTTTTCAGTTGTTCAAGGTAATTGCGGGTGCCCGAATTGGCGATCGTCCCGATGTTTGATTCCACCTCATCGGCGGTCATGCCTATGCCGTTGTCGGAAATGGTGATCGTTTTCGCTCTTGCATCAGTGGATATCTTGATCCGGTACTCCCCTTCGCCGCGCTTCAGACTGTGATCGGTCAACGCCTCAAAGCGAAGGCGATCAATGGCATCGGATGCATTGGATATCAATTCCCTGAGAAATATCTCTTTTTTGGAATACAGCGAGTGAATCACCAGGTCCAGAAGCTGTTGTACTTCTGTCTTGAACTTCTTTGTGCGTTTTGCAGCCATACTACGACCTCAAACCTTCTCTACGTTCTGAATTCAGATGAAACCTACTGCAGTCCCCCCGGCCGGCCGGGTCAGACCGTTACATGTGTAAGAAAAAGGCCGCCCGGTATCAAGTCCAAATCCGGCCTCAGGCTCCGGTCTGGCGGAATCGACTGCCCAGCATTACGCCAAGAATAATCAGCACGATACCGGCCGTTCCCAGCGGTTCGACTACCTCACCGAACATGAAATACCCGATGATGATAGCGTACACCGTCCCCAGGTAGTTGAAGTTGCTGATATTGGCCGCTCGTTCAAGCTGGTAGGCCCGCGTCATGTACACCTGGGCGGCGGTTGTCGCCAGTCCGATCAGCAGCAGAATAACCAGGTCGAGCGGTGAGGGCTGCGTCCAGTGTGTGACCGTATACAGTCCAACCACGGGGACGGTCACCAGCGGAAAGTAAAACACGACCACCAGCGGGTGGTCGTAATCCTTGAGTTTGCGCACAAAGTTGTAGGCAAAACCAGCTCCCACAGCCGCCCCCATACCGATAAGCAGTTCCGGCACCGTGACCCGCGTATCAAACCCCTTGATCATCAACACGCCGGCAAATGAGACCAGGAAAAACAACCACTGTATCGGCCGGGTGTTTTCCTTCAGCATGAACGACGCAATGACGATGGTAAACATCGGCGACAGGTACTGAATGGTAACCGCCGAGGCCAGCGGCATGTTCTGGAGAGTGTAGAAGTACATCACCAGGGCGGCGGTACCCGATGCGCCGCGAAGGAGAAGCAGTTTCTTGTTGTTCCCCCATGGGTTGAGCCCGGCCCGCCGGATCAGCGCATACCCTACAACCAGCGTGACCAGAGCACGGAAAAAGACAATCTCATGTGCCGGAATGTGGGAGAGGTACTTGACGCCAACATTCATCAGGGCAAAGAACAGCGTGGAAGCCAGTATGTACCGGATGCCCGGTGGTATGTCCGTAACTCGCAAGGTCCTGCGTACCTCGTGTCGGTTATCCGGCATGTCAGGTTGCCGGGCTGCCATGAGTTTGGCCGATTGTCCGAACAAAGTCAAGCCCTTGTTCTCCGAACGGAGGCGTACCTTTTTGGAACAGTTTTTGTACCCCGTTCGAAAAGTGCGCCCGATTCAGTCGGCAAGTCGCGGGGCCATTCCGTCCCTGTCCGATCAGCAGCTACAGTCGTACTATCTCCGGGCAAGGCCGGGGTCCCGGCACTGCACCTCTGAATAGCAACACCTTAGTACTCCATCGGGTCCGGAAACGGATACAGACTACTGTCTGTGATAACTGTCATGTTGGTTCAAAGAGGGAGAAAACTGACAGATGAAATCAACATTCACCGCCACCGTAGCCGTCCTGCTGCTTGTCCCAATGCTGGTGCTGGTAGCCTCGGCCGGAGAAGAACTGGCCAAAGACCCATCGCCCGACCAATTCATCCCGGTCGACAAACCGGCCGAAATGACCTACCAGACCACGCCCACGTACCCCACCATTGCGGTCGAAATGGGTGTCGAAGGAACCGTCTGGATCAAAACCCTGGTGGGCAAAAACGGAAAAGCAAAAAAGAGCATTGTGGCCAAATCCTCGGGCTCCAAGGTGCTGGATGATGCCGCCCTGAAAGCAGCCGCAAAAAACAGGTTTAACCCGGCTTACCGCGACGCGCAACCGGTTGCGGTCTGGCTGTCGTACAAGGTGACATTTAAACTTTAGGCCGACTCCGCACCTTTTTCTTGTGTTTTGCGCCGTCCTGTCCTTCCATATGAGGTAGCCCTCGCATGAAAGGACACGAACCATGTTTTTCGGTATTCTGTTGCTGCTCATCGGCGTCGTCATGCTGCTTGAGAAATTCCATATCATCTACGGCGATGTCTGGGACTATATCGTCCCGATCGCTCTGATCGCCCTGGGTGCCAGCAGCATCTTCAAGTCGCGCCGTCACCCGGAGTAACATGAGCGGGCCGTTTCAATTCCACCCCGAGGCTTCCGGCACGGCCGTATTCCTGGGGCCGACCGCCTCCCGTATCATGGAGATCCTCTGGCGACACGACGATCTCACGGTCAAGGAAGCAATGTTCTATCTCGGGTCCGACTCCAGTCTCGCCTATACAACCGTGATGACCATCCTCAACCGGCTGACCGACCGAGGACTCCTGGCCCGGCACAAATCAGGACGCGTGTACCGCTATCGCCCAACCGTTACACGCGATGATTTCCTCGCCGAGCGAGTGGCGACGGTCACTTCCTGCCTCAGCCGCAACTTCCCGCACCGGGACTGACCGGGTGGCGCGCCGGTTGAAATCCGCTGGACGGACTATGCTGGAAGCCGGCAATGGTCGATAGGCTCAATATGAAACGTATTGCTCTCCTGGCAGCGTGGCTTCTGCTGCCGGTCATCGCCGCGCAAGCCAGCGAATTCGTGCAACTGGCCGGTGAGGTGCGCATACCGGTACCCGACCAGTGGATTCTGGGGACCGATACGGTCAACTATCCGTTTCAACTGGTGTATGTCAACGACGGCGCTGAGATACTCGTTTTCCGCAATGACATCGAGGAGGCAGAGCGGGTGACCGATGAGATCGCTCTACGCGAGACGGTCGACAATATCATCAGCGACATTGTTACATCCGTACCCGATGCCCGACTGCTGACATCGACCGGCTTCAACGATGGTTTCCGGGTTGGGTTTATAGTGGAGTTTCGCTCTACCGACTCAACCAGCGGAGCTGCCCTGCGCCAGCGAATGCGCGGCATCCTGTATCTTCACCCCGACGGTCACCAGATTCTGTTCACGGTATGGAGCAAAACAACACGGGAACTCTACCCCGCGGTGGAAGCGGCCATAGGTATGGTGGAAGATGAATTCACTTACCTGGGACCCCACGAGGCCTCAGCCTTCGGCTCCAACCGGAGCTACTACTGGCCGCTGGCAACGGCGGTTCTGCTGGTTATCGGGTCGGTGCTGTTTTTCCGGGCGCGGCGACGGCATGGAGGACTGCCTGACCTGCCGGAGGATTCACATTTCTGGCGCTGTGGCTGTGGTCGGTTGAACCACGAGTCAAAACCGACTTGCCGACGGTGCGGCCGGGACAAACTTGCCGTCGACCGGGCCGACACGTAATCATCAGACCGGCTTCCTGCGTTCCTCCAGTTCAATGAGTACACCGTGGCTCCCGCCCGGATGGACAAAGGCGATGCGACACCCACCGGCGCCAATACGCGGCACCTCATCGATAAGTCTCACGCCGGCGGCCTTCAGATCCCCCAGTTTGGCCTCGATGTCGTCAACGTACACGCAGAGATGATGCAATCCCTCTCCTCGCCTGTCGACAAACTTGCTGATAGGACTATCCTCGGCAACCCCCATCAGCAGCTCGACACGTCCGCCGTCTTCGGGTTGAGCGCCTGAAAACATGGCGACTTTCACTTTTTGCTCCGGGACATCTTCTATCAAGTCCGGACCGCTGCGTCCGAGCAGCGAGGCGTATGCGGCTATGGCCTGATCCAGATCCTTTACCGCAATGCCAACGTGAGAGATGGGAACAGAATTCATGATTTACAAATCCTCCAGCTCAGCCTCGGCGGCAGCGGCAGAATCGGCCGCACGCCAGTCACGATCGTACTCATACTGCAGCAAGCTGGTACTTACGGTCGGGCGTATCCAGCGGTCCCTGTGATAGTAGAACCGGTAGCGGTCGTTGACGATGCTCGTGTCACCGCCGGCCGGATCAACCAGGACGACTTCAACCAAAGCGTCGGCTGAGTCCCGATCGTAGAACACAAAATCCAGAGCCTTGATTGAACGCACGGAATCGGCATTCATCCACTCGATTTGCGGAAACCTCAGGTACTCATCAAACGTGAATTGATCCCGCAGATACGGAAACTCCAGGTCGTACAACACAGCCTTGTCTTTGTTGTGCCAGCGCGCCACAACTTCATCGAGCACGTCCTGAATACGCTGCTCATCGGTCGAGGCCGCGGGGGCCGTCTTGTCGGCCGTTTTCTCTCCACAGGCGGCAAACAGCCCCGCGAGGGCAAGAAGTAACAATACAACGGTACTTGCTTTCATACTGCTATGCGTCATGGTACTCACCCCATATCTGTCGTAACACATCAGAAATCTCGCCAATGGTTGCGTATGCTTCGACGGCCTCTATGACCGGTGGCACGATGTTCTTTCCGCTGCGAGCCGCAGCCTCCAGTCCTTCCAGAACCCTGTCAACCTTTGTAGCATCTCTACCCGCCTTCAGTTCCCGCAGCCGAGCGATTTGCTCGTTTTCCAGTTCGGGGTCAACTTTCAACACCGCGGGCGGAGTTGCCTGTTCCGTCTGGAATCGATTGACACCAACAACCGTCACTACCTCCGCCTCTATCGCCTGCTGATGCCGGTACGCCGAGCGCGCCAGTTCATCGGAGAAAAACCCGGTCTCCGTACACGCTACTGCGCCGCCGAGACTCTCGATTTGACGCATCAAGTCGTTGATCCGGGCCTCCAGATCATCCGTCAGCCGCTCAACGTAATAGGATCCGGCCAGCGGGTCAACCGTATTCGTCAATCCGGATTCATAGGCCAGAATCTGCTGTGTTCGCAGAGCAATCTCGGCCGACTTTTCCGTGGGCAATCCCAGGGCCTCGTCAAAAGAGTTGGTGTGCAGCGACTGAGTTCCCCCGAGAGTTGCCGACAGCGCCTGCACGGCGGTACGAACGATATTGTTTTCCGGCTGCTGCGCAGTCAGGGTCGACCCCCCCGTCTGGGTATGGAAGCGAAGCAGCATGGATCGTTTGTCCCGGGCGTTGAATCTGTCCTTCATAATCCCCGCCCAGAGCCGCCGGGCCGCCCGAAACTTGGCCACCTCTTCAAACAGGTCGTTGTGGGCGGCAAAGAAAAACGAAAGGCGAGGAGCGAACTCATCAACCGTCAGGCCGGCCGCCAGAGCCGCCTCTACATAAGCAATGCCGTTGGACAACGTGAAGGCCACTTCCTGCAGCGCCGTTGCCCCGGCCTCCCGGATATGATACCCCGAAATCGAAATCGTGTTGAATCTCGGCAGGTTGTCGCGAGCATACGAAAAAATATCAGTGATAAGGCGCATCGAGGGTCGCGGCGGGTAGATGTATGTCCCCCGGGCAATGAACTCCTTGAGGATATCGTTCTGAATCGTGCCCGCCAGTTTGTCCGGCGCAACACCCTGCCGTTTCCCAACCGCCAGGTACATGGCCAGCAAGACCACGGCCGGCGCATTGATGGTCATCGATGTTGAGACTTTGTCAAGCGGGATTCCCCGGAACAGCCGTTCCATGTCCGCCAGAGAATCAATAGCCACCCCCGTCCGCCCGACTTCGCCGTGTGCCATGGGATGATCGGAATCATAGCCTATCTGGGTGGCAAGATCAAACGCGACCGACAGACCGGTCTGTCCCTGATCCAGAAGATACCGGAAGCGCCGATTAGTTTCCTCGGCCGTACCAAAACCGGCATACTGGCGCATGGTCCAGGGCCGTTGACGATACATGTCGGGGTATATGCCACGGGTGTACGGATACTCGCCCGGGCGGCCGATTCGGCCGTCGTCAGGCGGACAGTCATCCGCGGTGACGACTACGGGCAGTTCAACGCCCGAACTCGTGAGGCGGGTGTGTTCAGACATTTACTCGAACTCAATCAACGGTTCGCCTTTTTCCACCGACTGGCCGGCCGCGATGCGGACCGCTTTAACCGTGGCCGTACCTTTGGCTTTGAGAATGTTCTCCATTTTCATAGCTTCAACCACCACCAGCGGCTGACCGGCCGTAACGGTATCGCCCGGCGCCACCTTGATCTCGACAATCAAACCGGGCATCGGCGCCACAAACACCGTGTCGACCTCTTCCTCGCTGCCAATCCCGGCCGCCTTCCGCATCTGCGCCAGATTGTAGTCCTCAATCGCAACCGGAATCTCGGTACCCTGCATGAACACAATCTTGCGACCGCCGTCGCCGGTAGCCTGTATATCCACCTCATGCGACAGATGGTCTATCACCAGCAGCGCCCGCGTTTCCTGCAGCTTGTGGACCCGCACCAGGCGCTCCCGGCCGTTTACCGTGGCAACCATGTGATCCGAACGATACTCCATCTCAATGTCAAACTCATGACCGTCGATAGTAACCGAATAGCGTGACATCAGTGTTTCCCCCCGAGTCGTTTGACATTCTCCCGGCGATGGTGCCGGACCCAGCCGGAACTGCGACTCCGGCCGTTACCGGATTGGGATATCGTAATACGTCGCTCGTTGAGAAGCTTGTCAACTGCCGCCGCGATCGCGGCGTCTTCTGCCAGTTCCGGAGAAAACGTCCGGTAGTTGCTGTCGGGGTACTCCTCCTGCAGAAAGCCCGTACTCAAATCGCCGGCGATGAATTTTTTGTTGGCCAGCACCACCTGGTGGAATCCTACCGTGCTTTCCACACCGGAGATACGGTACTCGCTCAGTGCCCGCTGCATTCGCGCTATGGCTTCCGTACGGTCTCTGCCCCAGGTGCACAGCTTGGCAATCATCGGATCGTAGTAGATGGGGATTTCGGACCACACCAGGACTCCGGAGTCAACCCGCACGCCGGGACCGGCGGGCAGGCGGTAGTGCTCCAGGGTGCCGGTCGATGGCATGAATCCGCCTGATGGATCCTCGGCGTAGATGCGACACTCAATCGCGTGGCCGTTGAGACGGATATCCTCCTGACGCAACGTCAGTTCGCGCCCCTCGGCCACCGCCACCTGTTCTTTGACGAGATCGACTCCGGTCACCAGTTCCGTCACCGGGTGTTCCACTTGCAGACGCGTGTTGACCTCCAGGAAATAGAACGAGCGATTCTGATCCACCAGGAATTCTACCGTACCGGCACCCACATAGCCGGCCTCACGAGCGATACTGACGGCGGCCGTACCCATGCGTTCACGAAGTTCATCGGTCATTATCGGCGATGGCGCTTCCTCGATGACCTTCTGGTGGCGACGCTGGATCGAACATTCGCGTTCGCACAGGTGCAGGTGGTTGCCGTGCGTGTCACACAGGATCTGGATTTCCACGTGACGCGGACGGACGAGATACTTCTCGATAAACACGCGACCGTCGCCAAACGCCGATTTTGCCTCGCGACTGGCGGAATCAAGCGCCTCCTGGAACAGATCAGCCGACTCCACCACCCGCATGCCTTTGCCACCGCCGCCGGCGGCAGCCTTGACCAGTACCGGGAAACCGATCTTCTTCGCAAACGCCAGGGCTTCATCCGGATTGTCGGCACCCATATCGGTACCCGGGACTACCGGCAGGTTGGCCTTGATGGCCATCTCGCGGGCTACCAGCTTGTCCCCCAGACCACGTATCGTTTCCGGTCTCGGCCCGATAAAGGTGATGCCTTCGTCCACACAGCGCTGGGCAAAGGTCGCGTTTTCCGCGAGAAAACCGTAGCCCGGATGAACGGCATCGGCGCCTGAGTCTTTCACCGCCTGCATCACCCGGTCCTGGTTCAAATAGCTCTCTGACGAGGGTGAGCCGCCGATATGGTACCATTCATCGGCAAGACGGGCATGGTAGGCGGTTCTGTCGCAGTCGGAACATATGGCCACCGAAACAATACCGAGATCATGGCAGGCACGAATCACGCGCACGGCAATCTCACCCCGGTTGGCCACGAGAATTTTCTTGATAGGCTTGATCATGTCAATACTTCGATACCAGCTAAATCGGTTAGTGTCTATAACGGAATGTTGCCGTGCTTTTTCGGCGGGTTGGAATCCTTCTTCGTCTCCAGCATCTCAAAAGCACGGATCAACCGGGTGCGGGTCGTTTT
>JAHIVM010000340.1 GCA_018816665.1 Candidatus Zixiibacteriota bacterium | reverse complement strand
GCATATTGCGGGGGAGCCATCATAATGATATCGAACCGTCGCCCATCCGTCGAAAGTTCAGGCACCTGCTTGAACACATCGGCACACAAACAGTTGAGGCGATCGCCGACCTTGAATTTCTGGGCCTGACGGTTGATCGAGTCGGCCAGATCGGACTCCAGCTCAACCCCCGTGGCCGATGTGACTCCGCGCGACACTGCCTCAAACAGGTAGGACCCCGTCCCGGAAAACAAGTCGAGATACGTCGCCTCATCCAGGTAGGGTCTGAGGTAGTCGAATATGGATTTGCGCAGCCGGGTGAGGGGCGGGCGGGTAACTCCGAGATCCGGGGCGACGATTCTTCGCCCCTTGAGGAAACCGGCCACTATCGTGAATCCAATCTGGTCGTCGTTCTGCTTTTTCATGGCTGCACCGGAGGCTAAGATAAGCGCCCGCAAGGGCTAAGCAAAGACAATTGAGCGGTCGATACAAAGCATAGAGAGAAATTTGTTGAATCCGTCAGGTCCGCAGCCTATATCGGAGAGTGTGCGATGTCCCATTCCAGCGAACGTGAGGACTCGGTGAACGATTTCCTGGATCATATTGAAGACATGGTTTTCGAACGCGGCTACCATGCCGTGTGCGGAGTTGATGAAGTCGGGCGCGGGCCCCTGGCCGGACCGGTTGTGGCCGCCGCGGTGATACTGCCGGAGGGCATCGAAATCGAGGGCCTGGATGACTCCAAAAAACTGTCGGCCAGACGCCGCGATGAGTTGTTTGATGTCATTCTCGGTTTACAGGTCCCCTGCGCCGTGGGCATAATCGATCACGATACCATCGATCAGATCAACATCCACAAAGCATCGTTGATGGCCATGCGCAAAGCCGTGATGGATTTGAAGCAGGCTCCGGATATGGTTCTGGTCGACGGCAAATTTGGCATTCCGCATATTTCTCAGCCGCAGTTTGCCATTATCGGCGGGGACCGTCGCTGCAAATGCATTTCGGCGGCTTCAATAATCGCGAAAGTCACCCGGGACCGCATCATGGTCAAATACGAGGGCATGTATCCGTCGTTCTCGTTCGGCACCCACAAAGGCTATCCCACACCGGCGCACCTTGAGGAATTACAGGAGGCCGGACCGTGCGATATCCATCGCCGCAGCTTCAAGCCGGTAGCCGGCCTGGTGTCGGAGTATGCACTCTTCTGAGGACGGTCCACAGCACCGTCGCAACACCGTCCGCAAAGGGCGCGAGTTCGAGGAACACGCCGCCCGCTTTTTCACGCAACAGGGCTTCGAGGTTATCGAACGCAACTGGCAGGCCGGTCACAAAGAGATCGACCTGGTGGTTCGTCGCGGTGGCTTGATTGTGTTTGTGGAAGTAAAAGCCGCCCGTTCCAAAAACTTCGGACATCCCTCGGAATGGATCGACCGCAAAAAGATCGACAATCTCCTGTCGGCCGCCCGGCAGTATATCGAGGCGCACGATATCACCAACTGCGATTTACGATTTGATGTGGTGACATTTTTTCAGGGGAAGCTGGAGCACTACCCCGGGGCGTTTACCGCCGATTAGCCGCTACACGGTTGAATCCGGCGGGGTGATCACACTGTCCGCAGGCTCCGGCGGCTGGATCGAAATGAGAGAATCCTCGATTATCGCCAGCGAATCCACGTACAATTTGACCCGGTTGACAAATGACATGAATTCCTCCTGCTCGGACTCATGATTGGTCAGGAACTCGTCGAGTTCCCCGCGTGTTATCCCATGAGCCTGCAGCAACGAGTCCCGCCACGTCAAAAACCGCTCCGGGTCGTTTCTATAGCGGGCGGTACCGATCCAGGTTTGGGCCGTGATCAACGCGATCCGCTTTTCCTCGGCCACCTGACGCTTCGTGTGGTAGGTGTCGAACAGATTGTAGCCCAGCCAGATGAGGCCGAGAACCACGAAGGGAAGGGCGCGTTTGAGCCAGATCAATATTTCCAACTTTCCTTTGCATGAGGCCGTAGAACCGGTAAATTAGGCCCGACGACACAGAAGGTCAAGCAAATCAATGGAACTGAATTTCCCCATACAGCGGCGCAAAAGCCGCTCGGTTAAAATAGGCGATGTCCTTATCGGGGGCGGCTTTCCTATCGCCGTCCAGTCCATGACCACTTCGGATACGCGCGATGTCGAGGCAACCGTCGCCCAGGTCAATGCCCTGTTTGACGCCGGCGCCGACATAGTCCGCCTGTCCGTGCTCAACCACGATGCCAGCGACAAACTGGCGGCCATCAAAAGCCGGGTCAGCAAACCGATCGTGGCCGACATCCACTTCCAGTACAAACTGGCCCTGAAAGCGATAGAGGCCGGCTTTGACAAAATCCGGATCAACCCCGGCAACATCGGGGCTGAGTGGAAAGTTCGCGAGGTCACCAAAGCGGCGCTCGAACGCGGCGTGCCGATACGAATCGGTGTCAACTCCGGATCATTGCCGAAAGACGTGCTGGATAAGTTCGGGCACGATGATCCCCGTGCCTTCTGCGAGGCGGCCCTGCGCGAGATCCGCATTCTTGAGG
>JAHIVM010000339.1 GCA_018816665.1 Candidatus Zixiibacteriota bacterium | reverse complement strand
GCCTGCGCGGGTTGCGGTGAAACACCGTATGTCAAGCTGATGACACAGCTCTTTGGTGATCGAGCCATCTGCGGCAACGCCACCGGCTGCAGCTCGATCTACGGCGGTAACCTGCCGACTACGCCCTACGCCAAACGGGCCGACGGACGCGGACCGGCCTGGTCCAACTCGCTGTTTGAGGACTGCGCCGAATTCTCCATGGGCATGCGCCTGACAGCCGACAGGCTCAAGGAATACGCTCTGGAACTGGTCAAAGCCCTGGCTCCGGACATGTACGATGCCCTGGCGAACGCGGATCAGAAAACGCAGGCCGGGATCGAAGAACAGCGCGCCCGGGTCGATGCGCTCATGGCAAAACTCGAGGGGATGAACGGCAGCGAACAGGTGGCCGCCCTGAAGAGTGTCGCCAACTTCCTGGTCAACAAGTCCATCTGGGGTATTGGCGGCGACGGTTGGGCCTACGATATCGGCTTCGGCGGTCTCGACCACGTGATGGCCTCCGGACGCAATGTCAACCTGCTGGTGCTCGATACCGAAGTGTATTCGAATACCGGTGGTCAGATGTCCAAGTCCACCCCGCGCGCCTCCACCGCCAAGTTCGCCGCGGCCGGCAAGCCGATGGCGAAAAAGGATCTGGGCCTGATTATCCAGTCCTACGGCAATGTCTACGTGGCCCAGGTGGCCCTTGGCTCCAGCCATAACCAGACCGTGAAGGCTTTTGTAGAGGCCGAGAAGTACGACGGACCGTCGCTGGTCATCGCCTACTCCCACTGTATCGCCCACGGCATTGACATGGCCAAGGGACTTGAAGCCGAGTCCAAGGCAGTACAATCCGGCCACTGGCTGCTGTACCGCTATAACCCGGATTTGATCGCCCAGGGCAAAAACCCGCTCCAGCTCGACTCCAAGGAGCCGACCATCAGCTTCAAGGATTACGCGTACTCCGAAAACCGGTTCCGGGTACTGAAGACCCAGGATCCGGAACGCGCCGCGAAACTGATCAAGCTGGGTCAGCAGGATTGTGACCGTCGTTGGAATCTGTACAAACAGATGGCCGCCATAGACTTCTCCAGCCTGGCCGACTAGGCGACAAATTCTTTCGCAATCACAAAGGCAGAGGTCTCGGACCTCTGCCTTTTTTTGTGCCCCGATATGTTCTCCCAGGACCCTCTGGAGTCAAGAAAACGGCTCCGAGTTCCGATAACTTCCTCAGACGGTATGAATTTTACAAGTCCAGGAGGAAAGATGCGTTTGAAAGTCGCCTGTGTTGTATTGGGGACGTTTCTTGTTATGCTGTGCAGCACCATAGCCACAGCCCAGGAAACTGAGCAGGATATCGTAAACCGCTACCTGCAGAAGACAGAAGCGAAACATACGAAAAAGCTGGGGTGGGCTTCCGTGAATTTCAGCGTCGATCGTATCAATCGCAACAACGATTACAACAGCTTCGCCACCTACGAAACGGCCAAGTTTGACGGCGCTGAAATCGCCTGGCTCGACCAGGGGTACTCCCTGGGCGCAGACTTCGGCATGATGTTCAACGATCGTATTGCCTGGTCTCTCGGCGGCGAATACTGGATGCAGATGGGCAGTGATGTCAGCGGCAGCTATGACTACCTGACCGCGGCCACGCCGATTGAGAACCCGGAATCCAAAGTCCAGGTCTACGGCGCATCAACCACCGTCCGGTACTATCTGGTGAACCCGCCGAAGGTCGCCCAGCAGCAGAAGGGTTTCACGATTTCGGCCGGCGGAACGGTCGGATATTACCTGGTGGACTGGGACCTCTGGCAACAGTACGACAATCTCAATCTGGCCACCTCGACCCCTACCGGCAGCAATACGACCTTCAGTGGCACCGCTCCGGGACTGGGATTTGACATCGGGGTTGATTATCCCCTGGGCCTGTGGGACCTGTCGCTGGGTTCGGAGCTCGGATACTTCTACCTGAACTTCGGGAATGTATCATGGTATAATGATTCAGATGAAGAAATCATTGCCACCTACAACGGTAACGAAGATGGCCGGGTTGATCTCAACTTCTCCGGCGTCCGGGCCAAATTGCAGTTGCGACGCTACTTCAGTTTTTAGTCGAATTCGGCTGTCAACCTCAATGTGAGGTTGACAGCCTTTCCCTCACCCGTATCTTTGGTACCAGACTATAAACCACTACCCGAGAAACAGGATATCGACATGCGCATCCTACCCGTACGCGGACTCGCCATCAGCTTCCTCCTGGCAGCCCTGGTGCTGGCATCGAGCCTTGTGGCGCAGGAAACACTTCCGGCCTCGCAGGCCGGCGAAATCGGTTCGCCCACCGGCAAAATCGCTTTCATACGCGACCGCAACATCTGGACCATGGACGCTCATGGCGGCCATCAGATGCTTATTACCACCGTCGGTAATGCCGATGGACGACTGAGTTGGGCCCCCGACGGCAAACGGATAGCCTTTACTCGTTCGGGCATGGTCGATCTCAAAGCCCCGGATCACACCGGCGGCAAACACAAAGTCTATGATATCTTCCTGGCCTTTGTTGATTCCGCGGAGACCGGCAACACGGGTTGGTGGCTGCGGATAACCGACGACATGGGGGGGCGCGATCCCGAGTGGTCCGCCGACGGCAGCGTGATCGTTTACACAAAGGATATGGAGGCCAACGCGGTCAACGCGGTCATGCCGAACTACCAGGTGTGTCTCATGGAACCGGAAGGTGGCGGTCAAACGGTGCTTCGCAAAGACTGGCAGAACATGACCGAGTTTTTTACCTCCCCTACCATGAACGCCAACGGGGATATCGTATTCGTGCATATGCACAATCGGGAGAAATCGGGTATTAAGCCGCGCGGTATCGCTCGCCTGCACAAAGACAGGTTTATGGCTTCCGTCGACAGCGTATATGTTCAATCCTCAAAACTGCCGACTGCCATCGCGCCGTCGTTTTCCCCTGACGGCAAATGGGTAGCCTGGGTGAACAATTCGATGACCGAGTCCGGCCTGTACATCTCGCCGGCCGACCTGTCGAAGAGCTACCTGGTGTACGCTCCGCCGCCGGGCGTGTCCGTGGGAACCAGTCCGCCGTCGTTTTCGCCCGATTCAAAGTGGCTGACGTTTGCCACCAGCGACGGCTCGGTATGGATTGTCAAAATAACCGGCAGCGGCGCCAAACGCCTCACCGGCCCCGGACTCGACTGGGCACCCGCGTGGTCCAAATAGGCGGATTGCTGCAAGCGACGGTCTGCTGATTACATCTGAAACAGCAAAAAAGGCCGGACCATCATTGCGATGGTTCGGCCTTTTCATTTTTGGAGCACTGTCTGACTAGAGCTTCTTCCAGCCGGCCAGCATTTCCACCACCAGACGGACACCAAAGCCGGTGGCACCCGACGGCGTATAGGCCGTACCTTTGGCCTCCAGATCGACCGAGGCGATATCGATGTGGGCCCACGGCCAGTCACCGATGAAGTTCTCCAGGAAGGCCGCGGCGGCTATAGTGCCGGCCGGACGGCCGCCGGAATTCACCAGGTCGGCGATGCCGGATTTCATCTGCGCCCGGTGATCGTCCCAGATCGGCAGTTCCCATACTCGCTCGCCGGTTTCCCAGGCCGCCTCATCCAGACGGGCCAGCAGGGCTTCGTTATTACCCAGAATCGGCGCCCCGGCATGTCCCAGGATGTACAGGGTCGCCCCCGTGAGCGTGGCCATGTCGATCACAGCCTGCGGCTTGAACTTGTTGGCATAGTCGAGAGCATCGGCCAGAATCAGGCGGCCCTCGGCATCGGTATTGATCACTTCAATCGTGAGTCCCTTGCGCGATGTAACAACATCGCCGGGTCGGGTAGCGTTACCCGAAGGCATGTTCTCGCAGGTTGGAATAAGCGCCACCACGTTCAGCGGCAGACGCAACCGGGCGGCTGTAATCATGATTGCCAGTACGGCCGCCGATCCGGCCATATCCTGCTTCATCTCATGCATATTCAGGGCCGGCTTGAGAGAGATGCCGCCGCTGTCAAACGTGATTCCCTTGCCAACCAGAACGACCGGTTTCTGACCGGCGCGGCCGCCGTTGTGGTGGAGGATGATGAAGCGCGGCGGTTCAACCGAACCCTGCGCCACACTCAAAAACGCCCCCATCTTTTCGCGCTCAATGGCTTTCTCGTCCAGAACCTGGCACTTAAGCCCGTGCTTGCGCGCCAGTTGTTGTGCTTTTTTGGCGTACACGCGCGGCGTCAGATCACGCGATGGAGTGTGAGCGAGGGCCCGACAGAGCAACTGACCCTCGGCCATCGCCTGTCCGGTGGTAATGGCGGTCTTGAGTCCGCTGACATCGTCGGACTTCCCCGCCACAAACTTGATCGCCGCGAGTTTGGATTTCTCTTTGGCGGCATCGCCCGTTTTGTAATCCAGGTATTGATAGCTGCCCAGCAGGTACCCCTCAACGGTTGCCTGGAAGTAGGCGGCAACGTCAAACGAGCCAAAATGGAAGGCCGCCCCTCTGGCGTTTTTGACCGCGGCATGACGGGACACATGACCGGTTGCCTTGCGGAAACTTTCGGCGTTGATATCGTTTTCATCGCCCAGACCGACCAGCAAGAGCCGACGGCTCTTGAATCCCTTCGGTGCCACCAGTGACGCGATCTCCCCGCATTGTCCGGTGAATTCGCCGGACGCCACCATGGCCGCCAGACCACCGTCGACCGCACGATCAATATCCTTGAGCAGCTTCCCGGTAACCTTGTCAATACTTGCCGTAAACGTTATCAGGATATCTGCCGCCGTGTCTTTCAGTGCTGACGCTGCATAAGTATATTTCATGCCTACTCCTCTAATGTGCTCCTGCCTGCGCTCACGAATGCGAGAGAGCAACTACTTCCGGTTCACTGTCAATACTCTGTATCGCAAAACGAGTCAAAGTTCCGCTTTGTTTCCTCAAGATTGTCGGCCCCGAATTTCTGCAGGAAAGCGTCCGCGAGCACGAGAGCCGCCACAGCCTCGCCAATCACTGCCACGGCGGGGACAACGCAATTGTCGGTGCGTTCAACCATCGCCTCGGTTTTCTTTTTGGTGGCAACATCAACACTTCGCAAGGGCTGGTTGAGCGTGGAAATCGGTTTGACGGCTACCCGCAACACAACGTCTTCCCCGTTGGTCATGCCACCTTCGATGCCACCCGCGTTGTTGGTGGGACGATGAAAATGCTTGCGAGCCGGATCACTCCCGGGGGTATACAGGATTGCATCGTGGACCTCGGAGCCGCGTCGTGAGGACGAGTCAAAGCCGCTCCCGACCTCGACTCCTTTGGCCGACGGTATCGCCATCAGGGCTCCGGCCAGACGGCTGTCCAGCCGCAAATCCCATTGGGCGCAACTGCCAAGTCCAATGGGCAGACCGCGCACGATTATCTCGGC
>JAHIVM010000026.1 GCA_018816665.1 Candidatus Zixiibacteriota bacterium | reverse complement strand
CATTGGCGCCGGTCAACTGGATTTCCGCTCGGGCTTTGTCGGCAACGACGGTTTCACGCGGGACGACAAAACGGCGCTGATCCTGGGTGCCGGCGTGCGCGCCGAGCTTGTCAAGGGCGTACTCCTGAATGCCGGTGTGCGAGACTACATGTACGGGCAGGAACGGCTCGACCGGATATCGGGAACCACAGACATAAGTCACAACTGGCTGGTGTCCGGAGCCCTGGTATTTGGTATTGGTGGACGGGGCGGCGCAAAGAAGGAAGCGCCGGCCATGCCGCGATCACTCCCGCGCGATATCGCGACTGCTCCGCAAACTACCGACACAGCAGGCCACGCGGCGCCCCAACAGGGCGCGGGCGCACAGGACATTGCGGCGGCAAGTGCCGCAAGCTCTGCCACCGGTTACGTGTCTGAGAAAAACGTTGTTATTCCCGTACCTCTTGAAGGAGAGATATACATTCGCTACGGAACACCGTCGCGTGATGTCGGCAACCGGGAGATAGAGCGGGTAGTCCAGACCACAACTCCCAGGATAGACAGCCAGGTGGTCGACTCAGCGAAACAGGTCGCGCCTGTCGTCGACACAGCAGCTGCAGTCAGGTCTCAGGTTCCGGTAGTCGCCGAGCAGGCGACCCTATCGCCGACCGACGCAGCGACACCGGTGTCTCGCAATGAGCTGGATTCTCTGCTGGGCGCGCTTCGCTCGGATATCAGTTCCATGCTGGCTGCGCGGCCAATGTCTCCCGCTGTCGCTCAGTCAATTGTGGATTCGTCCATGCCTGTGCGAGCGGACGATTCGTTACTGGCGGCGCTCCGAGAGGAACTGGCTCGCACGCAACGGGAACGGACGCATCTTGATTCATTGCTTCAGATGCAGAGCGTGGCCGGTGTCGTTGACAGAGACAGTCTTGCCGAGCAGAGGATTCAGCAGCGCATTACCGAACAGGTTGCGGCGGCGCTTGCCGAAAAACCGGAAACAGCCAGCGGTCAAATCACTCAGGCAGATCTTAATGCCATGATGGCGGCGTTGTCGGGTCGCATCGACTCACTCAACACCCAGAAGTCGACCGTCGATTCGGATCGGCTGCGGGATCAGTTGCAGCTTGAGATAATCAGGCAGACAAAAAGCCAGGAGGAATTCCAGCGCGCCCTCAACGATTTTACGCAGCGCTATCAGATGCAGCAGGCGACCGCGCCGCCAGCTATCATCGTCACTCAGCCGACTGCGCCGGTTCAGAGAATTGAACGTGATGAGCCGACTACGGTGGTGATCAAGCCGGACACTCAGTTTGTGGTCATACGCGACTCAACCTTCGGGTTGCCTGATTCTCTGGGTGTAGTTGACTTCAATGTGACCCCGCAGCCGAGAGAAAGACACTTCATCGACCTGCGACCGGCCGGTTACATGGGTTTCGGCCTCGAGAGGCCAAAGCAGTTCGTGCTGGGCGGTCGCCTGGATATTGGTCCCATCACAACCAAAGAAGAGCGGTTGCGCCTTGTGCCCGAATTCGCTCTAGGGATGGGCGGAGGTGGCGTGTCAGTCATGGCGGTCCTCAACGCCGAATACGGTATTACCGAAGTCGAACTGGGGGCTTACCACATCATCCCGTATGTCCGCATGGGTTTCGGTGTGCTGGGGTTTGGCGGCAGTATTGAGGGACGGGATACGGAAGGTGTGCTCAACTTCACCTACGGGTTCAATCTGAACACTCGACGAACCGGTATGCTCAGTTCACTGGGAGACCCGGACATCTTTATCGAGCACCAGATCATAGATCTGTTTGACCTGAACCGAATCGTGCTGGGTCTGCAATGGTCGCCCTGATAGGCGGCGAGGACGCACGACACCTGGAGTGAGAGCAGCATGAGAGTTTTGGTACCAACGGCGGGGTTGCCCCCCGCCATGGGAACGGCCGAGTACATCGTGAGGATTGCGAGCCGGTTGGGAGCCGATATCGTGGTGTTGCATGTGTACGACGGTTCCCATCCGGCGCCCGATGCGCGGGCGGCTTTCGATGTATTTGTCGAGGCCGCCGACAAAACCGGGCTGGGTGTGCAGTCCCGGGTGCAGCGCGGCCCCGTAGTAGAGACCATCATAGCTGTTGCCGAGCAGGGTGATTTTGCGCTTATTGTTATGGGGGCGAGTGCCGACGTTGCGGTCGAGGATTGGGTAAGTTCGCGGGTACTGCACAGATCACAACTGCCCGTGGTGGTGGTACCCCATCTGTACCGACGGAAGGACGGTTGAAGTGAGAATAGTGATCTTTATCATTGCCGTGGTGTTATTGCTGCTGGCCCTGTTTACGGTTGCCAACTGGTCTGTCCTGACGGCCTCGACACCCCTGTCGTTTCTGCTGTTCAGTGTTGAGGGGCCACTGGGTGTGATTCTGCTGGCGGTGTTATTCGGTCTGGTGCTGCTGATGACAGGATATGCGTTTCTCCTGAGGACATCGTGGCTGGTGGAGTCTCGCCGTGTCAATCGTCAGTTGGACGAACAGCGCGAACTGGCCCAGCAGGCGGAGAAATCCCGGGTGGCCGCGTTGCAGGAAATGATTGAACGTGAGTTCAGGGAGTTGCGGACGACTATTGAGACATCGACGACAACGAGTGTCGATCGCATTTCAACCGCCGAACAGAAACTCGCGAGCAGCATCGAAGAGGCCGCGAACGGCATTACGGCCAACCTGGGTTATCTCGACGATAAACTGAAGGGCAACTCCCAGGCATAGCGCCAATCGAACACAGAAAGATAGGTGCCGGAACCGCAATACAAGGGAGAAATAGGCTAGGATGGCTATCTGGACCTGGATCGGCATAGGCGTGTGCATCATACATTCCGCCGTATTCTCCGGTCTGAACCTGGCGCTTTTCGGTCTCACCCGGCTACGACTGGAGGTGGAAGCCGAATCCGGGAACATCCACGCAATCAATATTCTGAGACTTCGCCAGGATTCCCACTTTCTGCTGACAACCATACTCTGGGGCAACGTGGCGTTCAATACGCTGCTGGCGCTGTTGTCCAACTCGGTTCTAGCCGGGGTGGCGGCATTTTGCTTCTCTACGTTGTTCATCACGTTTTTCGGAGAAATTCTGCCGCAGGCCTATTTCTCAAAAAACGCTCTGCGTATGGGGTCACTGCTTACTCCGGTGATCAGGTTCTACCAGGTGGTTCTGTATCCACTGGCGCGACCCACGGGGATGCTGCTGGACCGATGGCTCGGCGAGGACGGTATCAAGTACTGGCGGGAGCACCAGCTCCGTGAGGTCATCCAGAAACATATCGAGGCCGACGAGGCGGATGTGGATCGTCTTGAAGGGCTCGGGGCTCTCAACTTCCTGGCGCTCGATGATCTGCCTGTATCCCATGAGGGAGAAATGCTGTCCGCCGACAGCCTGGTCACGCTGCCGACACAAAACGGTCGCCCCGTCTTTCCGGAGTTGACACGTTCGGTCGATGATCCTTTTCTGCAGCGGGTTCAGAAATCGGGCGAGAAGTGGGTGGTGGTGATAGACGAACAGGAGCGTCCCCACATGGTGATCGATGCCGATGGATTTCTGCGGGCAGCATTGTTCGGCACCGATGACTTTGATCCCTCTCTGTTTTGTCATCGCCCCATCATTGTTACCGATGAAAATGTCGCCATTGGTGATATCCTGTCAAAGTTGCGGGTTGAGCCCGAGAGTTCGGAGGACGATGTTATCGACCGCGATATTATCCTGCTCTGGACCCGGAGCCGTCGCATCATCACCGGTGCCGATATACTGGGACGGTTGCTGCGTGGCATAGTTGTGCGCGGCAGCGGGATGTCTGCGCGATTTACCGAGAAGTAGCTTAAGCAGGGCGCATCAAGTACCGTCCTGCTTGGCCAAGTTTGCCCCGTTCAGGAAAGAGTTCCCATCCATTCGGGACATGTGGTCGTCTATTAGAACCTGTAGCCGGCTGTGGCAATCACAGTCGGAATAACCGAGGATGATTCACCCGGAGCTGAGAAGGAGACTATCACGGGTACTTCCAGTCGAAGGTCGAAGCCACCGGTGAACGATTGCCCCACACCCAGGTTGAACAACGTGCCGGCTGATGATCCGTCAGCGGATTGCATACTTCCTCCCCCAGGCAAAGGCGTCCCCAGACTTCCATCGGTAGCACTTCGCTCTTCCCACTCCACGCTCATGCTGGCGAATCCAAAACCAGCCACGAAGAAAGTCCCTGATTGATCCGGCTGGTATCCGATCAGGTAGTTGGCCATGATACCGAACACGAAGACGTCGGTGGTTTCATCGTACGTATGGATGGACTCATCGGTGGATTCTTCAAAGCTCCCACCGAAAAGAACAATTCCCAACTCGACGGAATTGTTGGGACGGGTGATCAGGTAGTTGCCCCCCACTCCGTAAGCCAGACCCAGATTGACGTCGGTTCCAACTCCTGCCCTCACACCTATTTTGGGTGAGGTCTGGGCGAACACGGGTGTCGTGCCCAGTACCAGGATTCCAATAAGTGTCAAACACGCGGCTGTTTTCATGGGGCTTTCCTTTCCTGTCTCTGGTGTGTGCGGACCGGCCATGCGATGTCGTTGTGATCTGGTTTCGTTTGGATGCAATTAACCCCTGACGGGATCGCAAAGCTGCGGTACCGTCGAATTATTAGTGTTCATGGTGTCGAAGTTCAACAAAAAGTCTCTTGCGACAGTCTCCGACGTAAGCACGAAGTGGTTGAACGACAGTGCCCTTTGAGCTTTCCGGTTGCCATTGCGGTAAAGAATACTATATTGCTATTGTATGATCGATCAATATGCCGGTGTTTGTGTGTCTTTGTCGGCGGTCTTGATTTGACGTCCGTCATTCATCCTGGGCACGTGGCTCGAGCATCTATCGTTCGCCCGTCAGTTGCAGACAGACTTTGCTACCACACCGTGTCTGAGCCCAAGGCAAATCATTGGCGACGGCGAGTTGCAGTGTGATAACATGGCAGCGTAGAGATACGAACGGGGGCCTTGCACAGGAGACTTGATTATGAACTATGCCAGAGCAGCCCTTCTGATCATCGCAATGTTGATCGCCGCACCGATTCTTATCCATGGGCAACCGGCGGATAACATATACTGGAGCGACGACTTTGCTGAGACCAACGGCATGAACGGTGCCGTTCTTGACATGGTCGTGTATGATGACCTTCTCATAGTCGCCGGGAAGTTCACTACGGCCGGAGGCAAAGACATTCGACTCATTGCTGCCTGGGACGGTTACAGATGGAGTTCCCTGGGCAATGACGATCTTGAGGGCGATGCTATTTATGATCTCCATGTGTTTGGTGGCAATCTATACGCCGGCGGGTATTTTTCGATCGGCCCACCTGATCCGATTTTTGGACGGCAGAATCTGGCTGTCTGGAACGGAAGCTCCTGGGACTGGGTTGATGGTCGCGCTAACGACACGGTGTTTTCAGTCACCGATGTCAACGGGTATCTGACGGTTGGCGGCGCCTTCACCAACATGGGCGGCTCGGCGGCCGAAAAGACCGCCTACTACGATGGTGCCAACTGGCATCGATTCAGCAACAACATTGCCGGGACCGTGAGAGACATTGTGGAGTACAACGGCAGCATATATGCCGCCGGTGACTTCAAGAACCTGTCTATCTCCGGAGGTTCAGTATATGTGGGATCACTGGTGCACTGGAGTGGCACGGAGTGGGTTGGTCTGAGCAGCTACCTATCGATGCCGGGTACTGCCTATCCGGTTATCTACGATTTGTTGGTTTTTGACGGCAAACTTGTGGCTACCGGCTACTTCTATAATGCTGTGGGCAGCGGTGTCGGGCTGCAAAACATTGGTGCCTGGGACGGATCGTCCTGGTCGGCGATAGGCGATGGTGTGAACTACGCGCGCAGTCTCTTCAACTATAACGGCGATCTGGTGGTTGGTGAAACGGACGGTGTATCCCGTTGGACCGGTTCCGCCTGGGAGGAGATGGTCGACTCCGAATCGGGGGAGATCCTCTCGTTTGCCTACTACAAGTACATATTCTACATCGGAGGGGGATTTCGGAAGCTGGATGATGATTCTGTCAACTATGTGGCCCAATGGGCCGGCATGAACAGTGCCAGGCCTGTCAGGACCGGTTTCAATGGCGCCGTGAATGATATCAAAGTGTGGGACAGCAAACTGGCCGTTTGCGGGGAGTTCACCCGGTCCGGCGAGGGAGAGGGGTACAAGATAGCGTCGTGGGACTTCTCGCAATGGAGTCCGCTTACTGAGTTTACTGATCAGGTGTTCATCAACAGTCATCCGCAGGCGTTGCTCGTGCGTGAGGATACACTCTTCGCAGTTGGCGCGTATGGCACAACCGCCAGTTCGGTCGTGAGGCCCCTGATGCGATTCAACGGCACCGGCTGGGACGACTACGGACCGCCGATGGGGACGTATCCATCGGCCCTGAGTTATCCGACCTTGACAGCACTGACGTTTAACGACGAGATCGTTCTGGGGGGCATAAACCCGACTCCTCTACCATTCCTGTTTGTCCTGAAGCCAACGACTGTTGAATACTATGGCGGGCCGGCTGGCGCGCCGGTTTACGCGCTGATGGAGCGAAATGGGGCACTTGTGGCAGGTGGAGCATTTACTTCCATGGTTGGTACCCCGAGCCGGGGGATTTCATCGTGGAACGGCAGCGAGTGGTCCGGGTTTGGAACAGGTATTCATGGTACGGTCTCTGCTCTGGCAGCTTACGGCGATCTGATCATTGCCGGCGGTGAGTTCGATTCGGCGGGCAGTGTAGCCGCCAACAACATCGCCGCCTGGAACGGCACCAACTGGCAGGCTCTTGGCGACGGTGTTGATGCCAGGGTATCCGCGATTGCCGTGCATGACAACTCACTCATTGTGGGGGGAGACTTCGTCACTGCCGGTGGGATCTCCGCCGACTATATTGCACAGTGGTATGGCTCGTCGTGGTCGCCCTTAGGCACAGGCTTGGACGGACCGGTGAGAGTTCTGCTAGCTCACGATACCTCGGTCTATGTGGGAGGAGAATTCACCACTGCCGGTGATAAGTCGTCTCCCTATTTCGCTAGGTGGGACAAGTATCAAGGCCTTCCCACATCGGTGGATGATAATTGGGACAACAGTACTCTGCCGGGCGACTACAACGTGTCCCACAACTATCCGAACCCGTTTAACCCGGCGACAACAATTGAATTCTCTCTTGCGGAGCGGAGCTACGTGACTATCGAAGTCTTCAATTTGCTGGGGCAGAAAGTGAAGTCACTGATTGAGCGAGAGGAATCTGCCGGCTCATATACCGTCACGTGGAATGGTACCGATGAGGCGGGTGAATCGGTATCCACAGGCGTTTATCTCTATCGATTCAAAGCCGGGGATCATGTAGAGACAAAAAAGATGCTGCTGCTGAAGTAACCTAATGTCAATGTCAGCCTGTTCCCTCGTGCAACCGGCACAGGTGACAACTCATTACAAAGAGATTATCCATGCGGAAAGTCGTGTTCTTGTTGTGTGTGTTGCCTCTGCTGTGTCGTGGTGCTACCCTGAAGGCACAGAGTGACGGAGAATTGTCAACATCGGAAGTACTGAAGTCCGGCCTAAAAATCAAACTGGCAAGCGTGTTTGTTGACGATCAGGACAAGGCCCTGACATTCTACACGGAAACGCTGGGATTCGTCAAGAAGACGGACATTCCGGTAGGTGAGTACAGGTGGCTGACGGTGGTATCACCGGCCGATCCCGATGGTACCGAGTTGCTGCTTGAGCCGAATGTCAACCCGGCTGCAGCTACCTATCAAAAAGCCATCTACAACCAGGGCATACCCGCGACACTCTTGTTTGTGGCGGACATCCAGGCCGAATTCGCCAGGCTCAGTGCTCTCGGAGTCAGGTTCACGCAGGAACCCACCGAGGTCGGGACGACGACCATTGCGGTTTTCGATGACACCTGCGGTAATCTGATCCAGATGGCACTGGAGTAGCGGGAGGACCCCGGGTCCGCTCATTTGCGCCAGTTGTGTGATTTGTGCGGCACACCCATGCAATCCGTCGGGAGAGATTGCATGGGCAGCCTGCTGAGCCTGTGCTACTCCGGCGCGACTATTTCAAAACAGGTCTCGCCCTGCCAGGTGGGGGTGATAAACGACGCGTCCGAAAACACCCACTTCCACGGATGCTCCGGAATGAATCCAGTCGAATCGATACAGATGGTCATACCGACATAGTCCTCAGGGATTGGTCCCAGTTGCAGCATGAAGGCAATATCGTTGAAGCCTGCGGCAAGACCGCCGGTACCGGTGGCGGCCGAAAAGGCAACCGTATCGATGTCGCTGCCAGTCCAGCTGGTGAGGAAGTACATCGGATCGAAAATGCTCTTGAGTTCGTCGGTGAACTCTCCCGTCGGTGTGCCCCAGTCAACCGCCTCGCCCTGCGGATAGATCAGCAGACCGTGCGAGAAGCCCTCGATTG
>JAHIVM010000338.1 GCA_018816665.1 Candidatus Zixiibacteriota bacterium | reverse complement strand
GACGTTTCGGTTGCCACGATGACGGTAGCGTACTCCGATTCCGGTTTGTTCAACCTGATTCTGAACAAGACCGGTATCATCAATACCGGCAACCCGGAATTCCTTACGGGTTACGTCTACATCAAATCCGATGCGAAGAACAACGATTCGCTCGTTATTCCGATCAACTTCCTGATTGCTGACTCTCTGGAAGCGCTGGTCTGGGATACTGTTTCCTCCACGGACTTCGGCGCCAAAGCCTTCCCGTTCACGGGTGACTTTGTCGGCCTGGCTGTCAACAATATTGGCAGCGCCGGCGGTTCCGGTCTCGGTGGCGTCAACATGGACTTCACCATTGCCGGCGGTGAGTGCGATACCACGGGTAATGCCGATGTGTATCTGTACGAAACCTCCCTGTTCCTCCTGAAGGACAACGGTGCCACGGTTGATATGAGCACCTCGATGTACAGTCAGGGCTTCGTGGATCCCGTTACCTTCAAGCCGCAGGTCCCGGATCCGGGCGAAGGCATGCAGGGTGGCGCGAACGCCAGCTATGACTCAGTATTTACCGGCGTCTTCGCCAACTGGGATACTTCGATCGTATTCGAGCGCACCTACTACTCGCCGCGCAACAATGACAACGCTCCGAGCTTTGTGATCGCCAAGACGGTCATGTATGCTCCGGACGGCGCTGCGGTTACCGGCCTGTCGGTTGGTTCCATGGCTGACTGGGATGTCCCGGCGGACGAAGGTTCCAACAACACCGCGGGTGTGTCTATCCCGACCGCTACCCTGTACATCCAGGGTACCGATACGCTGAAGGATCCTGACGACGATTGCCAGGACAATAACGGCCGTTTCGCGGCTGAAGCCTTCTTTGGCTATCACACTGCGACCGAGCTGGGCGGCGACGCCTGTGCGAATAACCCGGCGTTCTACGGCGCCTGGGCTGACTCCTTCCACGGCTGGTGGGATGACGCTATCGCCGATATGGACTATGCTGAGGTTCTGGACAGCGTGACGGCCAACGTCAGTCTCAATGCCAACTCCGGCAACTGGGATCAGGCGGCCTTCACGACCTACCTGAACAACTACACCCTGCCGGCCGGCGAAACCGTCACGTTCTACACGGCCTTTGTGACCCTGAAGAGCGGTACGATTTCGGACTTCGAATTCGCCATTGATAACGCCAGAGTGTGGTATCTGACGAATCTCCGTCCGAGCTGCGAGGCCGTGGGTGCCTGCTGTATCGCCGCGGAGTGCTATATCCTGTCCGAAGATCAGTGCACCGATGCGGGCGGCTCCTATGTTGGTGACGGCACCACGTGTGATCCGAACCCGTGTCTGTCCTGCTGTGTGGGTACTCGCGGAAATGTCCAGCTCGAGCCGAACTGTAATCCGGCCGACCAGGGCGTTGACGTTGGTGACCTGACCAACCTTATCGATCACCTGTTCATCAACTTCACCGCCATCTGCTGCCCCGATGAGGCAGACATTGCTCCGGCAATCAGTGGTGGCGTACCGGACAACTCGGTCGACGTTGGTGACTTGACGGCGATGATTGACCATCTGTTCATCAACTTCCCGGTTCTGCCGTCCTGCATGTAGGATGACGGAGCTTCGGGGACAGATTGATGTCCCATAGATGAGCGGCCGCTCCCTTTCGAGGGGGCGGCCGTTGTTGTTTGGAAAACCAGGCGCCGATGTCCGTAGTTGTCCTTGTGTCGATTTTCTACGCGCTTTTTTGCTCTGATCCGTGCGACAAGCGTCGTCGGCGCAGAAGCAGCACGAAAAAAGTACAAGCCGCTTCGAGGAGTGCAATACAGACAGATTCGCTCCACAACTGCCCGATAGTCGGGCTCACTCGCGCGCGTTCTATCGCACAGTAATCTTTTACAACTTCGTAAACTATCCGGCTAACCGTATACCGGTCGGCTTATTGGGCATTGTCTCTCTCGGCGGGCTCTCTTAGTATGTGGATATGGAAATAAACATTGCAGTTATAGTGTACTTTAGAGTAATTGATTTGGTGGTTGTAATAGTATGCTTCGTGGTCGTAATTATCGATTTTTGCGGAAAAATGTAACATATTATTGTAGGTCGCCCCTTGACAACTCACTGTCCTGTTACTTAGTTACCGAAAGAACTTGGGAAAGTATTCACAAGCGCGCAGCGCCGAGAGGTTCTGGTGACGCTCGTGCGGCAGGAGATACACGAGATGAAAGCCAAAAACTGGGATTGGCAAATCGGAACCAGAGTGTTGGCTGATCTGGCAAAAGTACGGTCAAGTTACGCCCGGGTGGACGAACTGGATGTCAGTCCCGATGGCGAGCTGATTGCGGCGCCGGTGAAACTCGAGGAGGGCAGTTTCACCGCCTGTATTAATGAAGAGCGCTGGCCGGACTCCTATGAAATATGCTGGTTCGTTCGCTTCACACCCGCCGGAAAGCTGATTGCTCTGGTGCGGATTGACGATGAGTGGACGGTGGCGGTAGACGGTGTCCCCTGGGAGGAACGCTTCGAGTATGTCTGGAATCCCAGGTTTTCCGCCGACGGGTCTTCGGTAGCGGTGGCTTCCAAACGAGACAATCTTTACGGTATCACCATCAACGGCAAGCCGTGGGGAACGACGTTTCAGGGCATGAGAGATTTCTGCATCAGTCCCGATGGTACCCGGTCGGCCGCGACCGTACAGGTCGCACCGCTGGCAGAGGCTGATGTCCCCGCGTTTTTTGCCGGCGTGTGGTCGGTGGCGGTTGACGGCAAGGCCTGGAACAACCGATTTGTAAACGCCTGGAATCCCGTGTTCAGTAGCGACGGTCAGAAGGTCGCCGTCGAAATCCGTACCGACATCTGTGATTATGCTATTGCGGTCGACGGCGATCCCTGGCCGTCCAGATACGGCGGCGTATGGGCACCGATCTGTCATCCTGTCGATGGCGGCGTTATTGCTCCGGCTCGTCTCGATGGTGCCTGGGTTCTTATGAAAGACGGCAACCAGATGTGGGATGGTCGCTACAACCAGCTCTGGCTGCAGCAATGCAGCCGCGACGGCAAGCGTGTTGCGGCGGTGGTATCGCCCGTCTTCGGCAAATGGACCGTGGCGGTCGATGACGTGCCGTGGCGTCGGGTGTTCGGTGACATGGTGCAACAGCCGGTGTTTTCGCCCGACGGCAAGCACGTTGCGGCGGTCGTCAAAGAGAACAACCGCTGGACCATCGCGCTTGACGGCGAGCCGGTGGCCGCCGACTTTGACATGATTTGGGATCCCGTCTTCAGCCCCTGCGGCAGTCACGTGGTGGCGCGGGCGGAGCGGGGCGGCAAGTACCTGGTGTTGTACGACGGCCGTACCGGTCGAACGGCGTATGATCGTTTGTGGGAACCCGTGTTTTCGTCCGATGGCAGGCAGGTGATGCTTCGCTACGTGAGGGATGACAAGTATTGCCGGCAGGTAGTCTCGCTCAATGACCTGCTCAAGTGAAACCGTCTGGAGACCGCGAGTGAAGGTGAAAGGGTAAAACGATGTACGAGTTTTCGCGTGGCCCGCTGGTCTGGATAGCCTTTGCCATTCTGTTTGTCGGCAGTGTGTACAGGATTGTGTCGGCGATTGTGCTGGCCCGGAAAGACAAAGTGGTCCTGCCGTATATGAAGTGGAAGTTTTCCCTCCGCTCGTTGTTTCACTGGTCACTCCCGTTCGGCAGTCACAATATGCGCATCCGCCCGGCCTTCACGGTACTGTCGTTCCTGTTTCACGGCTGCCTGTTATTGACACCGCTGCTGACTCTGGGGCATGTCGCCCTGGTGCGTGAGTCGTGGGGAATCAGTTGGTGGTCGCTGCCCGACGGACTCAGCACCATGATGACGATTCTCGTGATCATCGTGGGCGTATTTTTTGTATTGCGCCGGATAGCCGATCCGACGGTCCGCTTTGTGACGTCGTATCTGGACTTTGTGCTGGTGATATTGGTGCTTGCTCCGTTCGTGACGGGGCTGATGGCCTACTACCAGGTTGGCAACTACGAGACTGTCATGATTGTGCATATGTGGGCCGGGGCAATCTGGCTGGCCATGATTCCGTTTACGCGCATCGCCCACATGCTGTTTTTTCCGCTTACCAGAGCCTACATGGGCTGCGAATTCGGACACGTCCGAAGCGCCCGGGACTGGTAGGGAGCAAGACCGAGACCCCCTGGAGGTTGTGATCGCATGAAGGAAACTCCCGAAAGCAAAGTGGTCGATCCCGGGATCGACGAGACTTCACGGAGATTGACGCCGGAAAAAATACAACGAGTCGTGAAGCATGTCCTGAACAAGGAGACGGCCTCGCGATTGCAGGTGTATCTGGATACATGTGTGCGTTGCGGTTTGTGCGCCGAGGCGTGCCACACGTACCTCTCGCGCGACAAAGACCCCAACTTCTCACCGGTGGGCAAGGTGAAGGCCACCCTGTGGGAACTGGTCAAGCGCGACGGCAAGGTTGACGGTGAATTCGTACGCAATATGGCGCGGATAGCCTTTACGGAATGCAGTGTCTGCAGGCGGTGCAGCATGTATTGTCCGTTCGGTATTGATATCGCATACCTGCTGCTCACGGTGCGTCGGATTTGCAGTCTGCTTGGCGTGGTGCCGCTGTATCTTCAGGACACTACCAATAGTCACGCGGCCACGCAAAACCAGATGTGGGTACAGCAGGACGAGTGGATTGATACCCTGCAATGGCAGGAGGAAGAGTCCCAATTCGAGATACCGAGTTGCCGCATTCCGCTGGAAAAAGAGGGTGCCGACGTCATGTACTCGGTGATTGCCCCCGAGCCCAAAATCCTGGCCCAGCTCCTCGGCAACATGGCACAAATATTCGCGGTTGCCGGTGAGAACTGGACCATGCCTGCCACCGACGGCTGGGACAACAGCAACATGGCTATGTACTCCGGTGATTTCGAAATCATGGGTCGGGTGGAACGACTGCACTGGGAGACGGCCGCCAGATTGCGGGTCAAGAAGATTGTCATGGGCGAGTGCGGTCACGCGTTTCGCGGGGCGGTGTACGACGGACCCCGCTGGCTGGGCTGGCAGTTTCCGCCAATTCCGATGGTGCACGCCATCGAATACTACTACGATCTCCTCTCCAGTGGCCGCATCAAGGTCCGCGAGAAGTATAAGGAACACGTCACTATCCAGGACCCGTGCAACACGGTGCGCGGACGCGGCCTGGGTGACAAACTACGTTATGTGGTTAACGCGCTGTGTGAAAACTTCACCGATGTCACTCCGAAGCAGGAGCACAACTATTGCTGTGCGGCCGGCGGCGGCGTGATCAACTGCGGGCCGCCCTGGAAGCGATCGCGCATGGTCTCGAACCGGGTGAAGGCCGAGCAGCTTGCGGCCACCGGTGCCGACATCGTTATCACGCCCTGTCACAACTGTCACAGCGGCATCGAAGATATTATCGGTCACTACGATCTCGGAATGCACGTCAAGTTCATCAGCGAAATCATGGTCGAAGTTATGGAAGTTCCGGAGCACCTGAAAGGCTAGCAGGGAGAATCGTGAGGCGCATGGAGAAATCGATGATTCACAGGTTCACATTGACGGCGGTGCTGGTGCTCGGGACAGTGATCCTCGGAGGCACGCTGCTGATAGGATGTTCGAACACGGCGGCCGAACGCATGCCCCGGCCGGATGTCGTTACCATTGACGCGATGACGGTATTCGGCGACCTGGAACGTCCGGTCGTGCAGTTTCCCCACGATCTGCATACCGCCGCGGTCAAAGAGGACGGCAAGGATTGCACTGTCTGTCACCTGCGTCTGGAGGACGGCAGTCTCTCGCAGAAGTACGGGCGACTGGTCGATGACGATGTGCAGACTGTCACCGATGTGTATCATGTCGGGTGCATCAACTGTCACACGGAGAAAGCAAGCCTGGACATGAAGAGCGGACCGGTGGCCTGCGGTGAATGCCACGTCCGCGAAGCGAAATACACATCATCCCGCGTGCAGATTCATTTCGATCGGTCCCTGCATTACCGTCACGTAGACGCCTCGCAGGAGAAGTGCGAGCGGTGCCACCATGACTGGGACTCGACTCAGACTGCACGGACCTATATTAAAGGCAAAGAGGCGTCCTGCCGCGATTGCCACAAGGATGCGTCTATCGGCAAGCGACCGTCGATTCGCACCGCCGTTCACCACCAGTGCGTGGGCTGTCACCTGGAGACGCCCAACAGCGGTCCCACCGTCTGTGCCGGCTGCCATGACAGTGAGCGCCAGAAAGCCATCACGGTGGTCGAGGACGCTCCCCGGTTATTCCGTAACCAGCCGGACTTTGTGCTCCTGGCGGCAGGCGAAGCGGAACGGGCCAACAGCAAGATGAAAACGGTGCCGTTCTCGCATCTCGCACACGAGGGTGCTGTGGCGTCATGCCGCACCTGCCATCATGAGATGCTGCACTCCTGCGACGACTGCCACACGCTTCCGGGGAAAGAGGAAGGCGGAGGCGTCAGGCTCGAACGAGCCATGCACGATATGACTGCGGATCATTCCTGTGTGGGTTGTCATGAGCGGGCCAAGGATGCTCTCGACTGCGCCGGCTGTCACAATCTGATGCAGCGGGGCAAACTGAGCGAACATGCCTGCACCATCTGTCACACCGGTCCGGAACCGGATCGTCTGACCTCGGTAGCAGAGCGGTACACCTCGCTTGATCAGTTCCGTAAACCGGCGAACGATACGCGTCTCAGCATCAACCGCCGTGATATCCCGGACACCGTGATCATCAGTCTTCTGTCCGATACGTATGAGGCCGTCCGCATGCCGCACGGTCGGCACATTGACAGCCTGATGAAACGTATTGGGGCCAGCAAGATGGCTACCTATTTCCACGGCCACGACGATGTGGTGTGCCAGGGCTGTCACCATCACAGTCCGATCGGTGAAAGGCCGCCCATGTGCGAAAGCTGCCACCGCGAACCGTTTAATGAAAGCGACCTGATGAAACCGGGCCTGTACGGCGCCTATCATCGCCAATGCCTCGGGTGTCACCAGAGTATGCAGATAGAGAAACCTTCAGCTTGCGTCGACTGTCACGCAAACAAGGAATCCCGGGCCGAGTAGAGCCCGAGGGATACCGTCAAGGAGCTCTTGATGAGTACATCACGAAGAAAGTTTCTCAAATGGCTTACGGCCGCCGGAGCCGCTTCCGCCCTGCCCTCAGTCGCCGAGGGACACGGACACTTCACCGGCTATTCGGACAGCTACGGTGTGCTGCACGATACCACCCTGTGTGTGGGCTGTCGGTCCTGCGAGAAAGCCTGTAATGAGGTCAACGACCTGCCCGCGCCGGACCGTCCGTTTGACGATCCTACGGTGCTTTCCGATGTCCGCCGCACCGACGAAAAAGCGTACACGGTCGTGAATCGTTACGATGTCAACGGCCCGTCGGGTTCGCCGGTTTTTCGCAAACTCCAGTGCAATCACTGCAAGGAACCGGCCTGTGCCTCCGCGTGTTTTGTGGGAGCTTTCACCAAAACCCCGGAAGGGGCAGTGGTCTACGATGCGTCAGTTTGTGTAGGGTGCCGCTACTGCCTGATGGCCTGTCCGTTCGATATCCCCGCCTACGAATACAACAAGGCGCTTGAGCCGAGGGTTATGAAATGCACGATGTGTCATCCCCGGGTGGCCGAGGGCAAACTGCCCGGCTGCGTTGAGGCCTGCCCCATGGAGGCGTTGACGTTTGGCAAACGTGATGACCTGATTACCATAGCGCGGGAACGTATTCGCAAGTATCCCGATCGATACATCGATCATGTCTACGGCGAGACCGAAGTCGGCGGCACCAACTGGCTGTATATCACCGGGGCTCCTTTTGAGACGCTGGGTTTCCGTACCGACCTGGGTGTGACCCCGGCGCCGGAGTTGACCTCGGGTGCTTTGGCGATGGTGCCGGTAGTGATAGGCGTATGGCCGGCGCTGCTCGGCGGCATTTACATCATGAGCCAGCGCAAAGAAAAGATCGCCAATCAGGAAAAAGCGGCCGCTGTCAAAGATGCCATCAACACGACCCAGGCGAAAGCCGATGCCGCTCTGAAAGCGGCCACTGAGAAGGCCAAGAATGAAAAGGACAAGGCTGTGGAGAAGGCGGTCAAAAAAGCGCTGGACGATGCGGCTAAGCAAACCGGCGGAGGGGAGGCGTAATGGCTGACGAACCGATGGTTGTCGAACGACCCCTCCTCAGTAAGTTCAACGTGATTGCCGGTCTCATCATCCTGGTAGGACTCTGGCTGACCTTCAAACGTTTCACCGGCGGATTGGGTGCGGTCAGCAATCTGGATCACAGCAATCCCTGGGGTATCTGGATCGGGTTTGATTTGTTGTGCGGCGTTGCCCTGGCGGCCGGGGGATACACCACGGCTGCGGCGGTGGAAATCTTCAATATGAAGAAATTCCACGCGGCGGTGCGCCCGGCAATTCTGACCGGTTTCCTGGGCTACTCCATGGTCGTATTTGCCCTGCTGTACGACGTTGGCCGTCCGTGGCGGCTGCCCTATCCGTTTGCCGTCAACCAGGGCGTGACCTCGGTGATGTTTGAGGTAGGCGCCTGTGTAGCGCTGTACCTGACCGTCCTGTTTCTGGAGTTTTCACCGGTAGCCCTGGAGTGGCTGGGGGCGAAAAAGATCCGGGCGGTCGTGGTCCGGCTGACAATCTTGCTTACGATACTCGGTGTTGTGCTGTCAACGCTGCACCAGTCATCGCTGGGCGCCATGTACCTGCTGGTGCCGTCGAAACTGCACCCGCTCTGGTACTCGCCGTACCTGCCCGTGTTTTTCTTTGTGTCCAGTATTGCGGCCGGGTTATCGATGGTGATATTCGAGGGTTCGTTGTCGCACAGGTTCTTCAAGGACAAGATGGATGACGAACATCGGAAATCCGCCAATGACATCGTCCTCGGCTTTGGTAAGGGCTGCTCAATGGTCCTGGCAGCTTACTTTGCGATCAAAGTGTTCGGGCTGGCCCTGGGTAACAACTGGAATCTGCTCGGCACCGGCTACGGCCTCTGGTTCATGGTGGAGATGCTGGGGTTCGTGCTGCTGCCCTGCTTGCTGTACGCCATCGGTGTGCGCGAGAAGAATGTTACCCTGATCAAATGGACGGCGCTCTGGACCGTGCTGGGAATTGTGATTAACCGCCTGAACATCGTCCTGATATGTTTCAACTGGCAGTTGCCGGCGGACCAGCGATACTTCCCGCACTGGATGGAAATAGGCATCTCGGTGTTTGTGATCACAGTCGGGATAGTAGTATTCCGGTTCATCGTGACCCGTATGCCGATATTCTTTGAGCACCCGGACTACAAGGAAGCCCACTAGGCAGGAGAGAAGGCAATGAGTGAGAGCATCCATACCCTTCAAGAGTTCATGCTGCAGACAAAGGGGATTATCTATCTGCTGGCGATCGGGTACCTGGCCGGGTTTGTGTGGTTCTGGCGCTTCCTGCACGGCCGGGACAAAAAGGAAGACCAGATAGGGTAATGCCCGGCTGATATTCCTCGTAGAGTACAACAGGCGGTCCGTGGGGCCGCCTGTTTCTGTTTCCTGAGGCCTTTCCACCAGAATTCCGGGGAGACGGCAGGGGGCTGAGTGAGGGCAGGGGGGAGTTGTGGGTTGCCCTCGCAGGCCGGTCTCTTCAGTTTGTGGCTTCTGGTCGAAGCTCTTGATTTGTCGGGGCTTACATATTGACAAGACGACCGATTTAGCTATATTACGGGTGCAATTGGGTACCCGTCTCCGGTGCAAACCGGGTAAACACACCTCTCGACGATCGGAACACATGACGATTGTCTGTCTGACCAACATAAAGACCTCCGGGTTATCAGTTCAGTACGCGTCAATTTCGGGCGATACTGAGACTAATGCCGTCAATCAGCCTATCATCGCTTATGGTGGCCACGATAGCCTGGCAGAGGTCTGCTGCCGGTATCTTTGATACCGGTATTTTGTTGTAACCGCCTGCATGCTCGGGACGGAGTAGTACAGAGGAACATCGCCGGATCGCGGGATCCCGGCAATGGCTGACAGCAGAAGACTGGAGTAGAAGATGATTTCGAAGGCCGGTACATCCTGGCGCCGCAGGCTCAGCCTGGCGGCACTGACTTTCATCTGGTGTTGTCTGGCGGTCCTGCCGCTGCAGGCGGCCACCGAAACCGTGTTGACCTATTCATTTGAGCGACCGTCTGTCGAGCGGGTGACGATTGGGGGAGAGGCCTACGATCGCATCGTGATGGACGGAGTACCAAACTGCGGCAACGCCGGCGAACCGGCCCTGCCGGCCCAGGGTGCCACCATCCTGCTGCCGCTGGGAAGCAGGGTGACCGGAATCACCGTGACCTACTCGGATCGGATTCTGCTGGGTGAGGACTACCTGGTGGAGCCGGTGGGCTTTCCGATCAAACTCTCGAGTGATCCGCGCGATGCCCAACCGGTTGTGCCCGATGACGCCATCTACAATTCGCGCAGCGCGTTTCCGTCGAGCCGACAGCAGGATATCGGAATCCAGAGTTTCCGTGGCTACAGTCTGCAGATTCTCAAACTGAATCCGATGGAATACCTGCCGGCCACCGGCGAGTTGTACTACTATCCCGAGCTTACGGTCACGGTTTCCACGGAGGATGCCGGGACGCTGTCGCCGCTCTACCGCGGCTTGCCGCAGGACGAATTTGAGGTCAGTGCCAAGATTGACAATCCCGATGACGTCCGCAGCACTGCCCGGGCTTCCTCGGGAGCCAAGGCCTACGACCTGCTGATAATTACCACGCCGGATCTGGCCGGCTATTTCCAGCCGCTGAAGGACTATCACGACTCCACCGGTATGCTGACGGAAATCCACACGACGGCGGACATCGGCAGCAATGCTCCCGATGATGTCCGGAACTATATCCTCAGCAAATACACGTCGGATGGCATTGACTACGTGCTGATTGGTGCCGATGACAACCTGATCCCGGCCAAGGATCTGTGGGTGGAGGCCTGGTCCGGCGGCGATATCGAGACCAACATGCCGGGCGATGTGTTTTTTGGCTGTCTTGACGGTACCTACAACTACGACGGCGACAGTCGAT
>JAHIVM010000337.1 GCA_018816665.1 Candidatus Zixiibacteriota bacterium | reverse complement strand
TTCGACTACCTGCGCGACAACATGGCTCAAACCGCCGAGGACCGGGTCCACCGGCATTACAACTATGCCATCATCGACGAAGTCGATTCTATCCTCATCGATGAAGCCCGTACCCCGCTGATCATTTCCGGCCAGGTGGAATCCACCGCCAACGACCGCTACCGCGAAATGAAAAGCACGGTTGATACACTGGTACGCAAGCAGGTGACATTGATCAATGACATGCTGACCAAGGCCGAAAACATGATCAAGGACGGGGTCGTTGACGATGAATACGAACTCGGCTCCATCCTGCTGGCCGCCAACCGGGGCGCCCCGAAAAACAAGCGGTTCCTGAAACTCGTCAAGGAGCCGGGCATGAAAAAGCTCATGTCGGATATCGAAGGCGCTTACATGCGGGAGAAAAAGCTCAATGAGATCGATGACCGGCTATACTACTTCATCGACGAGCGCGAGCACTCCATCGCCCTGACCGATCTTGGCACCGCTCAATTGCCCAAGGCCGAACAGGACCTGTTTGAGATTCCCGATCTTGCGACCATGCTTTCGGAGATGGAAGGCGATGAATCCCTTTCGGCTGAAGATCGCAAAAAGAAGACCGATGAGGCCTACCGTCTCCACGCCGAGCGCTCCGAAAAAGTGCATGCCATCAACCAGTTGCTGCGCGGCTACGCCCTCTACGAAAAAGACGTCGAGTACGTGCTGCAGGACGGCAAGGTGATGATTGTTGATGAGTTCACCGGGCGAATTCTCCCCGGTCGACGGTACTCCGACGGTCTCCATCAGGCGATCGAGGCCAAAGAAGGGGTCCGCATCGAGGCCGAAAGCCAGACCCTGGCCACCATCACGTTGCAGAACTACTTCCGCATGTTCAAAAAGCTCGCCGGTATGACCGGTACCGCCGAAACGGAAGCCGGTGAATTCTGGGATATCTACAAGCTGGACACCCTGGTTATCCCCACCAACGTCCCGGTCATGCGGGAAGACATGAACGACCAGATTTACCGCACCCGCAAAGAGAAATACAACGCCATCATCGATGAAATCGCGGAGAAGTACCATGCCGGTCGTCCGGTACTGGTGGGTACGGTTACGGTCGATGTGTCCGAAACACTCTCCCGCATGCTGAAACGTCGCGGCATAGAACACAACGTCCTCAACGCCAAACACCATCAACGGGAGGCCGAAATCGTCGCCGGCGCCGGCCAGGCGGGTGCGGTGACTATTGCCACCAACATGGCCGGCCGTGGTACGGATATCAAGCTGGGCAAGGGCGTGGTGGATGCCGGCGGCCTGCACATTGTCGGTACGGAGCGCCATGAGTCACGACGAATCGATCGGCAGCTGCGCGGTCGTGCCGGACGTCAGGGCGACCCTGGGTCGTCGCAGTTTTTCCTCTCGATGGAAGACGACCTCATGCGCCTGTTTGGCGGTGACCGTCTGGGAACTGTGATGGACAAGCTCGGCGTGGAAGAAGGCGAGGTTATCACGCACGGCATGGTGACCAAGGCTATCGAACGCGCCCAGAAGAAAGTGGAAACACAGAACTTCTCCATCCGCAAACACACGCTGGACTACGATGATGTCATGAATGTCCAGCGCAAATGGATATACGAACGTCGCCTGTCAGCTCTGGAACGCGAGTCGATCAAGGACGAAGTGGTCGAGCTGATCGAAACCGTTCTCGATGACATCATCGCGGCGCATTGCCCCGAGAAAGAATACGCCGAGGTCTGGAACTGGAAAGCGCTTTCGGATGATCTGCGTCAGGTCTACCTGTTCCACTTTGAACCGAGCGAAAAAGAGATTGCCGGCTTCACGCATGAGTCGCTTAAGGAACGCATTCTCGCCGCCGTGATGGCGTTTTACAATCAGAAAGAGACGGCTTACGGCTCAGAGATTATGCGTCAGATCGAACGCTACGCCGTGCTATCATCGATAGACCGTCGCTGGCGCGATCACCTTGCGGAAATCGATGAACTCCGGGCAGGTATCAGTCTGCGCGCCTACCACGGCCAGATGGGCAAGCCGATTGATATCTACAAAAAAGAAGCCTTTGGTGTTTTCGAAAAGATGGTTACGACTATCGATCGGGAAATTGTCAATCTTGTCTATAAGCTGCAGGTGAATGTCCCGGAAACCTCGCGTAAGGAACGTCGCCGTGAGTCAATGGTGGCCTCGCACGCCGAGAGCACCGGGATGGGCATGTCGGCCGGTCCGCCGCCCGGCATGCAGGGTGGACCGACCGGGGCGAACCCGATGGCGGAGGCATCGCAGGCCGGCAAGCAGGTTCGGACGGTTCGTCGGGAGGACCCCAAAGTTGGCCGCAACGATCCCTGTCCGTGCGGTTCCGGCAAGAAATACAAAAAGTGCCACGGCGCAGGCCAGTAAGATGTCGATGATTTCACCGTCCCGTGCTGTCGGGTGTCCTCACCTGATAGTCTCCCGGTCATCAAGCTGACCGGGGCATTAGGGCAAACCTACGCCCCCCCCCGCAGGGCAGGTCCCGATTTCGGTAGGCTCAAATCACCGACGGGCCGAAGTCAGGATCAGGTGCATCCGTACCTGTGAACGTTCGGGGACCTGCCGCATACGATCTATGGTTTTCCAACCTCAGGTCTCCTCAGCGGCGGCAACGAACCAACGCTCGCATCATAGACTCTGATTAACTCGAATGGCAGAATAGGCGAAATAGAGACCTGAGCTGCGTTGGTTGTAGCGTTCCCACGTCCAAAGACGTGAGCCAGCCTGCTTCTGAGAAACCCGACCACCGTCACGTGAGGCACGCAACGGCACGAGAAACACCCGGGACCCAACCCCCCTATCCGCTTGTATCACAACAATCACCGCAATAAAAGTTGATCCGGAGACCAAAAATCACTGTTCTTGCAGTGACCGGCTAACCTCGAAAGGCGTCTTAGGTGGGAATGGACAAAAGCAGAGACCGCTTCTGGGAGTTGATGAAGCCCGAACACGAAAAGGCTGTCGTCTTCTGCCGGAAGCTCATGGGCGACCGTGACAGCGGCGATGACCTCTACCAGGACGCCCTTGTCAAGGCCATGAGCTGCTTTGAGGACCTCCGCGATCACGGTGCTTTCCGGTCCTGGCTCTACCGGGTAATGGTCACCACTTTTCGCAGCACGGTCCGACGTCCCTGGTGGAAACGACGCGCCCGCCTTACCGATGAGCACCAGGAGATGCTGGTGGGCGACAACCCGCTCGATCAGCACACAGCCAGACGATGGCTGCAGCGGGCCTTCAAGGCGGTCTCGACCGATGATCAGGCTTTGGTGACGCTGTACGAACTCGACCAGTGGACTATCGCGGAAGTGGCCGAGCTGTACGGGACATCGGAGGGAGCCATCAAAACCCGGTTGTACCGGGCCCGACGAAAAATGAAACAGGCCCTGACGGCGTTTGCCGAACGAGGGACGGAAACTCAGGCATCTACCGATGCCAACGGAGGTAGCCAATGCGCTGCAACGAAGCCCGGCTCAGACTGAGCGGATCCCATCGGGACAAGACCGATCTTGCCGCCGATCGCGATCTTCAGGAACACCTGAAGTCGTGCGCCGCGTGCCGCGCCGAGGCCGCAGCCGCCGGACTGCTTTCCCGGGTGTTTGCCGCCACCTCTGAGGATGACTCACTGGCAATTTCCGCACTGGCGGATATGCGCAAACGGGTGGAATCGCAGGCGGCACAGGTGCCGGTTCGGGAGTCTCGTATCGGTCGTCGGTTCCGTCGCCCGGTAGTAGCGCTCGGTGTTCTGGCGGCGGCGGCCGCTGTGGCGCTGCTGACCATCGTGCCGTTTTCGTACAACCAGACAGTTGGCTATGAGGTCTCGTTCCAGTGTGTCAACCGAGAGATTGCGGAGGACGATGAGCGCCTGTGCGAGCTCCTGTATACGCTGGGACTGACGGAGGCCGATTTTGATCTGCACGGGTGCGATACCACCTGCAAATTGAATGTGATGTACCTGAAATCCCGTCAGGAAGCACAACTGGTGGTGGCGGCGCTGGCGACCATCAACGACGAATGCCTCACCGCCGATGTTTTTCCGGTAACGGAAAAAGCATCGGGCAGCCTGATCAATCAAGCCAGCGATAAGCTCCTCCAGGGAGCCACATAAGTATTCAGCGGATTACTGTCCGTTCATGCCGGATCATCCGCCCGGCAACAGATACTCTGCCCCGGCAGGAATAAGCAACTCTATCAACTCACAGGAGACGTGTGTCATGAAACCTGCAAAGCTACTCGTATGTCTGATCGTTTTGGTGGGCCTGCTGGCCGTGGCCGGTACAAGCACCGCCGCGCCCCGGCTGGTACTGGAAGAATCAGAATTCGATTTCGGCTATGTCCCTC
>JAHIVM010000336.1 GCA_018816665.1 Candidatus Zixiibacteriota bacterium | reverse complement strand
ATCTGGCCCTTCGCACTGAGCGGGAAGCCCTGCACGCAAAAAACGTGGCTCTCAAGGAAATCATGGGACAGGTCGAGGAAGAAAAACAGCATATGGCCCGCTACGTGCACACCAATGTCTCAAGGATATTGCTGCCTTTGCTCACCAGCCTCGAACGTCGCATCTATCCTGAGGGCGAGCAGTACATCAGACTCATCAAAAACTGCCTCGACGATATCACCGGACCCTACCTGAGCCAGCTCGAGAGCCAGTTCTTCCAATTGACACCGAGGGAACTTGAAATCTGCAACATGATTCGGAACGGCCTGTCTTCGAAGGAAATAGCAGAAACTCTCAATACCTCTGAGCAAACCGTTCTCAAACAACGAACTATGGTGCGGCGGAAACTCGGGCTCGCCGGCAGCAAGACGAATCTCGTGGCTTTTCTTAACAGGATCGGCTAGCGTCGACGAGGCTCCCGTCCAAGACAGAATAATCGCCTGTCCGACAATGGGTTAACCGTCAACTGGCGAAGCTCTCTCAGTCCCGCTCGGAACCATGCGAGTGGGTATTTGTGGTACCCACTATATACCCAAATGAGGTCGTTAAGGCTCCCGAGTATAGTTACGACAATACAAGGTAGATTCTGTCTTTTCTGTTTTTAACGACAACGTTACTGCACCACGGCCATGCTACGACGTACTTCGTACTGACTATCCGGCTGGAATCGATTTTCCCGGAAGCTGCCACCTCGGGGAACTGAAACGTGAGGCGTAACGAGTTACGGCGATCTTGAGGATCGCCAAGCCAGGGGAGTAGCACTGATGACGAATGGTGACACAGGTGCGCCGATCCGTCCGGAGATTCTACTGGTTGATGACGACCAGGAAATTCTGTGTAGTCTAAGTAGTTTCCTTGAAGAGACCGGGTATCAAACAGCCTCGGCCCTGTCGGGGAGAGAGGCGATGACGTCGTTGGAAAACAACAACATCCGGATTGTCATTTCTGATATGATGATGCCGGGCATCACCGGGACCGAACTGGCGACCGCGGTCAAGGAAAAGGATGCCAGTATCAAGGTAATTCTCATTACCGGGTATACCGGTTTTCATTCTCCGGTGGAAGCCATAGCGGCCGGAGCGGACGCCTACCTTACAAAACCCTTTGAGCTCGCAGCGCTGGCCGCAATGGTCGACAAACTCCTTCCAGTGCAGGCCCGGTCATGACTTGCGGCCGGGACTGACACTCACCGAGTCGGGGATGGCCCTTGAGGGTTGTCCCCGCTTTTTTTGCGGTATGTCCTTCCAGCCGCCAAGTCGATCACGGGCGTATCCATTCCGTCACCGAGCCGCTGTCTTTCAGGGTGGAGATTCGATGTATCCTCATAATCTATCATCTGCCGTCCGGCCATTGACTTTGCCCACCAACTGACTATCTTATATGCCTGACCCCGGTGCCCCTGACCGCGGAAAAACCGCGCGCCAGGATAGGCCGCTCCGATGCTCACCGCCGGCGCACCGAGGCAGGAGTAGTTGATGAAAGAGTCTGACTGTAGAGCCCCCCAGCCCGCGTGGTATTTCCCTCCGAAAGTTAGCATCCGTCTTTTCAATACATGGAGTCATCAGTGGAAGAACTAATATACCTGGATAATGCTGCGACCTCGTGGCCCAAACCGGACAACGTGTACGAGTTCATGATCGATTTTTACAAAGCGTGCGGAGTAAATCCCGGGCGGAGCGGCTTTGACAAGGCCATCGAAGCCGGCAATATCCTGGAGGATACACGCAAGCGGCTGACAGCGTTTTTCGGCGGCGATGTTGACGCTCCGGAGAGGTTGTGTTTTTCCTACAACGCCACTGACGCACTCAACCTGCTTATCCAGGGCGCCCTGAAACCCGGCGACCATGTTGTCACAACGAATGTCGAACATAATTCCGTCATTCGGCCTATCAACCACCTGGTGCGGGATCATCAAGTCGAGGCCACGTACGTACCTTTCGATACCAACGGTTTTGTGGACCCCGGCGACATTGCCAGCGCCATCAGACCGAACACCCGCCTCGTGATAGTGAATCACGGCTCCAACGTACTCGGTACCGTTCAGCCTGTGGCCGACATTGGTCGGCTGTGCAAAGAGAAGGATGTGGTGTTTGCGATAGATGCTTCTCAGACGGCCGGTATGGTGCCCATTGATATGCAGGCGATGAATATCGATGTCCTCGCGTTCACCGGGCACAAGTCGCTGATGGGCAGCACCGGTATCGGCGGCCTGTGTATCCGCAAGCATGTTGAGCTGGCGCAGACCAGAAGTGGCGGTACCGGTGTGCGGTCGGCGTACCCGTTCCACTTGCCGGAGTATCCGTATCGAATGGAATTCGGGACGCCTAACATGGTTGGTATTGCGTCCCTCTGGGCCGGCCAGGAGTTCATCGACCAGTCCGGCGGTGTGGAGAAGATCCATGCCGGCGAGATGAAGCTGGCCAACAAGCTGGTGGCCGGTTTCCACGCTATTGACGGCGTGACCACGTATTGCTGCGACAGCATGGACAATCATCTGGCTACCGTGACCATGAATGTCGAGGGGCTGGAGGCCGGCGATGTAGGGATCATGCTGGACGTTGACTTCAGCATTGCCACCCGCACGGGTCTGCACTGTGCCCCGCTGGTTCACCAGCAACTCGGCCTGGTGGACATACACGGTGGGGTGCGGTTTGCCGCCGGTCCGTTTAATACCGAGGCGCACATTGATGCCGCCATCGAGGCGGTTACGGAGATTGCGGAACGGGCCCGGAACATGAAACGAGTGTCTGCAAAGTAAAGCGCAGCCAGAAGATGTCGCAGATAAGCGACGGCGGACTCGCAAGAGGCGCCGTCGTTTTCTTCTACTCCACCCCGAGGGACAGTTCCCAACAGCGATAGAATTATCGGTATTCCCCAAAACATTTCGGCCGAAAATACGTAAACAGATATCAGCAGGCGCGCGGTCATTCGCTCCCGGTATCACTCGTATCGGCACCCCGATACCGGACGGAACGCGATCTCCCGCACATTAGGACACCAGGGACAGGACGGCTCTATTCATCGTTGACCGGGTACGCAATTAGGGCAGCGTACTTGGGCAGCTTTCGGGCACGAATGGAAGCCGGACAGTATCTGTGGTGTGGTAACCGGTCAAACCGACCTTTGGCGGAGGTGTGTTCCTATGCGGTGTGGGTGTATAATTCTGTGCAGTTTAATCTTCATTGGCGCGGCCCTGACGGGATCAGCCCGGGGACAGGGTGTTCAGGAGGGGGACCGTCTGGTTCCGGAAATCAAGGCGACACGAATCAATCCTCATGCGCCGGTTATCGACGGCAACCTCGATGACCCGGTGTGGACCAGTTCAAAGGTCACCTTCGTGCGGGACTTCACGCAGCGCTACCCAAACGAAGGGGCGGCTCCCAGCGAATCAACCCTCGTTGCCGTAGTCTACGATGACCATGCGGTATATTTTGCGCTGAAGATGTTCGACTCGCAGCCGGACGGCATTATCCGGCAACTGGTTCGCCGGGATCGATGGTCCGAATCGGACTACATTGCGGTTCGGCTTGACCCCTATCATGACCACCAGACGGGCTACGGGTTCGACGTGTCGGCAGCCAACGTCCAGAGAGACTATCGGATTTACAATGACAACAACACGGATGACTCCTGGGACGGTGTGTGGGAGAGCGCGGTCCGTGTCTACTCGTGGGGTTGGGTGGTTGAAATGTGCATCCCCTACCACTGTCTTCGTTTTGAGGACAGGCAGACGCATACCTGGGGCGTGGATTTTGCGAGGTCGCATCCACGGACCAGTGAGACCATGCGCTGGGCGTACACACCGTCGAGCATGGGCGGCTTTGCGTCGAATTTCGGTCACCTGACAAATCTACAGGGCGTGAAACCGGCCCGCCACCTTGAGGTTCTCCCGTACACGGTGGCACGACTTGAGACGGAGCCGAAAGATGTAGGGAATACGGATGGGCGCGACGCGCTCGGGAATACGGGCGTGGACATCAAGTACGGCATCTCATCAAATCTGACCCTGGATGCCACCGTCAATCCTGATTTCGGGCAAGTCGAGCTTGACCGCCCCGTGCTGAATCTGTCGTCCTTTGAGACTTTCTTTCCTGAGCGGCGTCCCTTTTTCGTTGAAGGCGCCAATCTTTTCAGCACCCGTTTTGATCTGTTCTATTCACGACGGGTGGGGCGATCTCCCTGGCGCGGTATAAACGACGATGAAGGAGAGTACTATACCGACTACCCGGACGCTACGACCATCCTTGGCGCCGCCAAACTCACCGGCAAACTGGGCGGACGCACGTCGATTGCCGTACTGACGGCCATCACAGATGAAGAACGGGCAAAGTACGTCACTTATGACGGTGAAAACCGAAACGGGGTTGTGGAGCCGTACGGGATGTACTCCGTGTTTCGCGTCAAGCAAGATCTGTTCCGACGTTCGTCCATCGGAGCGATGCTTACCAACGCCGGTCAGGAGTCTCTGCACCCGTCGACAACCGGCGGTGTTGACTGGCGGCTGTTCACCAATAACGGGGCGTGGTCAACCACCGGACAGGTGGTATTCAGTCGCAACGACGGCCAGAATACGGGTCTGGGCTACGATGTCACTATCAACAAGGAGTCGGGCGAGCATTTTCGTGGTGCCATAGGTCTTACGGTCGAGGACACGCATCTAGATCTCAATCGTCTTGGCTATCTGGGCCGCAACGACGAACGAGAGGTGTGGTCCTGGGTGCAGTATCGCACAACTCAACCCTGGTGGATAATCCAGCGTTCCTCGTTCAACCTCAATGCCTGGACCGGATGGAACGGTGCCGGCGATGATATTGAGCGGGGTGGCAACTTCAACTTCTGGATGGATCTGGTGAACCACTGGGGTTTTGGCGGCGGTGTGTCGGTGCAGGGCGAAAAATACAGCGATGTCGAAACCCGGGGAAACGGTCTCTGGCAATGGCCGGTGTACCCGACCTACAGCTACTGGCTGAACGTTGAT
>JAHIVM010000335.1 GCA_018816665.1 Candidatus Zixiibacteriota bacterium | reverse complement strand
CTGCCGGGGGTCGAGAGCGGCGTCTACTGTTTTACCGTGCACCCGGTCACCGGGTTTGTAAACCTGGGAAGGACGGCCCAGTTCAGCTACCGGGTACTGAATCCGTCGACACCGCCGCCGGCATCCTCCCAGGTCAACTGGAATGTCGGATCGGACATGGTGGGCACGGTCACCTACCAGGCGCCCGGCGCCATGCCGGCCGATCCCGCCGTTGCCGTAACGGTGACCCGGAGCGATACCGGCGAAAGTGCCGGTGCCGCGGTGACCCTGACCGATATCAGTTTCAGCTATGGCCTGCCGTCAGGCCGGGAGGTCTGGAGCATTGTCAGCGATCCTGACGATCCGGTCACTTTGTACGTGGGGACCAACGGTGGTGCGGTCTACCGATCGGTGGCGGGCACGAGTGCGGAACAGCTGGGGTCTTCTTTTTCCATCAATGCGGTAAGCCGTCTCGGACTGACCCGTGATGGCGGCGGCAATACGATCCTTCTGGCATCGGACAATGCAGGTCTGTACCGGTATGACCTGAGCGCCGGGACGGGGTGGCAGGCGAGCGGTGCGCCGGCGTTGAACACCTTCTTCGCGACGGTATCGGGCAGCAGTGTGGTCTATGCCGTTCAGAGCGACGGCGCCCTCTATCGCAGTGACGACGGCGGTGCCCTCTGGACCGGGGTGACGCTGCCCCTCTGGATGGAGAGTGCACAGGCTGTCTGGGCGGTTTCGGCCGACGAGGCCTACGTCAGCTATCTGTCGGGCGGCCTCTATAAGCTTGCCTGGAGCGGTGATGGCGGTACTGGCTGGCAGGATCGCAGCGCCGGTCTGGGCCCGCACAGTCAACCGATTGTTTCCCTGGTCCGGAATCAGGGCGACCCGGCCCGTGTCATGCTCTCCTTCAGGAAGGGCACCATGTATGAGGGCGACCTGGTGTTCCGTTCCACAAACGGCGGCGCCTTCTGGCAGGCGGTGACCGGGTTGCCCCTGAACCGGAACGGGCGTGGCCTGGCCGCGGCGCCCACGGCGTCGGGGACCGTCTATGCCCTGGGAGACAGCAGCTACGAGCAGTATGTGATCTACAAGAGTGAAGACTGGGGTGACAGCTGGTGGGACATTACCACGGGACTGCCGACGGGCTACCGCGCCACCATTGCCGCCTCTGCCCTGGGGCCCGAGTTTCTCTATGTCGGGACCGCCGCCGGCCTCTTTGCTGCAAAGTTTCCCGCGATAGACGATGATGGAGATGGATATACCGAAACCGACGGAGACTGCGATGATACTGATCCCTCTGTCAATCCAGGTGCAATCGAGGTCTGTAACGGCATCGATGACAACTGTGACGGCAGTGTTGACGAAGGATGCGTCACGTACTATCGCGATGCGGACGGGGATGGCTATGGAGACCCCTATGAGTATGTTGTGGCCACATCGCAACCCGGCGGATATGTTACAGACAATACCGATCCCGATGACAGCAACCTCTTTGATCCGCCTCAGCCGGTCAAGGGAGATGTGAACGGTGACGGATTGCCGGGCCTGGAAGATGCAATCATTGCCCTGCAAGTGTGCGCGGGTATCACTGTAGAAATAGAATTCGGTCTGGATGGAGATATAAACGAAGATAGTAAGATCGGTATGACCGAAGCGATCCATGCCCTACAGAAAGCGGCGGAGGTCAGGTAGAGAGGTGGCCCGTCCTGTCGGACAGGTGGGAAAGGTCCGTGTATCAGCCCCGGAGGTATTTTCGAAGAGACTGCACAATTGACAAATCAAGGAACGGTGTAAAGTCTTTACGAAGAGCGGCCCGGCAAAGCACTTCTTTCTCGATACATCGGATTTTCTCTTTGAATTATCAATAGGGTCACCCATTAAAGTTGGTACAAGAGGGACGTCTATGATTTTATGCATTGCCGAACTATCGGCGATTAGAAAATTTCCGGAACGATGACGAAATATTGACTTTTAGACATACCCAAGAAGACGTATTTCCATAAAATGATATGACCCTGAAGCATACCTTCACAAATTTTCCAGATTGAATACCGACCGGAGCCGGCACCGCAGGGCCGCCCTTACCTGCTTTCGCGCCCCGCACAAGCCTTTTCTGCTTTTGTCCATCATGGATCTGATCACCCAGAGGCAGGTCAGCGAAAATTTCATCACGCCCTCGTTCGAACTGGTCGAGACCTTCAACCGCTACTGGCAGGCGGTGATGCCTCTCGGCAAAACGACCAGCATGGCCTACCCGTTTTTTTATTTGCAAAGCGACGGTTTCTGGCATCTGGTTCCCAAGCCGGGTCGTGTGCCGCCGCTGCGGCCCCGCACGCCGTCCATGGCCTGGATACGGGAAAATCTATCTGGTGCGCGCATGGACGAGGATTTGTTCGTATTGATGCTGGATTCCAAAACGCGCGAAAGCCTGAGAGCCGCCCTGGTTCAAACCTATTTTGCGCCTTCGATCCAGCCGGTGGTGGTCAAACAGGGGTTCGTCAACGTGAAATCATACGCTTACGCCAAAGCGTTATTAACGGAAAGCCATGAGGATGTCCAAAGCTATGCGGCAAACACCGAAGAGTTAAAACCGGTTCGCGATCAGGGTTTTCGAAAAGCCATTGTCCAGCTTTACGACCATCGCTGCGCGTTGTGCGGCATCCGGATGCTCACCCCGGAGGGACACACCGTGGTCGAAGCCGCCCACATCGTTCCCTGGGCAAAATCCAAGGACGACAAGCCTGCCAACGGCCTGTGTCTTTGCCGGATCTGTCACTGGTCTTTTGATGAAGGTCTTATGAGTGTCGGGAAAGACTACGAGGTGCTGGTCTCGAAACGGGTCCAATCCGACCGCAACATTCCCGGCCATATCCAACCCCTCATTGACCGGCCGATCTTCAAGCCGGTCCAGGAG